>CACXZL010000015.1 GCA_902772085.1 uncultured Coriobacteriaceae bacterium
AATATATCTTGGGATACATAATCGGATTCCCGTTCTATACGCTCACGAGGGTCATTACGCCTTATCTGCAGATAGAAGGGCAATACAATCGTGTGAACCTGACATCCATACTGACTACGGTCATCGATATCGTTGGAGACGTCCTTGTTGTCTTTGTGATGCTCGGGAGCATGTTTGAAATCGGGCTGGCAACCGCGATTGGATATATCATCCCGTTCTTTGTGAGTGCAGCCTACTTCATGCGCAAGAAGAACTCTCATGTTTTCCAGCTCAAAATCAAAGGGTTTAGCCCAAAGCTATGCATCAAGATGTTTCAACTCGGCGCTCCCATGGGCATTACCAAAGGCAGCAAGGCTTTGGGCGGCCTCATCATCAACAACATGCTCACTGCCTTCAACATGCCGTTTCTCGTTGCGGCATACGGTGTTTTTTCTCAAATCACGGTGTTTGTACGCGCGGCGTGGTACGCACCGGCCGATACGCTCATGGCGTTTACCGGCGTTTTCATAGGCGAGGAGGACCGGGAGTCCATCAAGTATGTGCAAAGAATCTCCCTGCTTCATTCGCTGATGATGACAAGCGTCGTGACGGTTCTGCTGTTCTTGTTCTGCGATTCCCTCGCATCGTTCTTCCTTCGCTCCGACAACCCCGAGGCCTTGAGGCTGGCTGAGGAATGCATACGTGTGTCGTGCCTGTCTTTGCCGTTCCACTCGATCGTATACAATTTCAACAACTATCTCATGGGAATCAAGAAACTCCGTCTGGCAAATATCTACAGCTTTTTGATTGAGTGCGGCAACCTGATTCCAATCACCTTGCTGATGCTTCGCGTAATTGGCTATGAGGGTGCATGGATTTCAAAAATCGCCAATATGGTGGTACTTACGTTAATCGCCGTCATATACATTTTGTCAAACAAAGAAGGAGAGACGTTTAGCGACAAAATGCTTCTGTTACCTCGCAACTTCGGCACGACAGCCTACAACGAGATCTCGATAATGGCTGATTCGGTTCAAGACATAGAGCGTTTATCAAAAATCGCTATTGCATTTGCTATGGAGCACGATGCGAGCGCAAAACGCGCCAGAAACTTCGGACTGGTTATAGAAGAACTATCTATATTCTTTGCGGAGCATGGTTTTAAAGATGGGATGCCACATTATATCAACGCACGACTGGTCGCAAAGGACGACGACTTGATCGTTCGCATGAGAGACGACTGCCAGTTGCTTAGCCTGAAAGAATACTATCAGCTGGTAAAGGAGAGTCAGGACAAGAAGGATGACGAGATGAACTTGTCAATCATCTTCAAAATGTCCAAGGACGTTGAATACACCGCTACCTTCGGAGCCAACACCCTTATTCTCAAGATATAGCATGTCTTCCATACGCCTTCCAACGATTACTCTATAGAATCAATTGCTTGCAAACAATAACGACTATTGTATGGGGTATTTGGACCATACGCGTCTTCATCTCGTGTAATATCGTCATATACGACCATCGTATCCGGCCGACAATACATCGAGGTCTCGAGGAGATGAAGCCGATGAACACGGACTATGCGCTGCCTTGGAGCGAGTGGCTGAAGCAGCAGGAACTCAAAGAGGCCGCGTAAGCGCTGCAGCAAATTGACATCCGTAAACATATCCGGTCAAAGGATACGCACAATCCACTAGGCATGTCCTCGAGAAGGCGAGCCGACACGCCGTCGGACTCGCCAAACGAGCAAGTTATTTCAAACAGTTCCTCAGTTCCTCACCTCGACGGTGCCGTTGTCGCGGACATGGACGCGGTCTTCGGCCAGAAGCTGGATGGTATCGGGATAGAGCACATGCTCGATCTCGTGGATATGCTCCTCAAGCTCATCCACGGTCCAGCCTTCCTCCACCACGAGCGCCTGCTGGGCGATGATCGGCCCGCAGTCGTACTTGTCATCAGCAAAATGCACCGTCACACCCGTGACCTTCACGCCATAGTCATACGCATCCTGAATAGCATGCGCCCCCTTGAAGCTCGGCAGCAACGCTGGATGCAGATTGACCACGCGATTGGGGAACGACATGAGAATTGGCGCATGCACCATGCGCATGTAGCCTGCCATGATGACGTAATCCACTTCGTGCATCTTGAGCTCGGCCGCTATCACCTCGTCGGCCGTGATGGGATCGGCGTAGATCTCCTTCGAGAGGGTGAGGGTCTGCAACCCGTGCTTCTCGGCACGCTTGAGACCATAGGCATCCATACGAGAAGACACCACCAGCTCTATGCTGGCATCGAGTGTGCCCGCCTCTATGCGGTCGATAATGGCTTGCAGATTGGTACCCGAACCAGAAAGAAGTACCCCCAGCTTGATGCTCATAGGTGCCCCTCCCTTATTCGTACACCACGCAGCCAGAGCCGGCTACGATCTTGCCCATCTCAAACGTCTGAAGACCTTCGTCCGCGAGCTTGTGCCGCACGTCATCCACGTCATCTGGAGCGCAGATCACACTCATACCTACGCCCATGTTGAAGGTTTTGTACGCCTCATCCGGCGTGAGGCCAGCAGCCTTCACCATATAGGCTATGATCGGCGGAATGTCCCATACGGGTCCTTCGTCGCCACCGCGATACACCACCGCATCAAGACCAGCAGGTAGCGCACGATTCAGGTTTTCCGTGATGCCTCCGCCCGTGATGTGGGCCATGGCATGAATAGGAGCGCCCGCACGCAATGCCCGAACCAGCGCACCCGCATAGATGGTAGTCGGACGCAGCACCGCGTCGCCCAAGGACTCGCCGCCAAGCTCAGCCAAAGGCTCACGAAGCTCATCGACCGAACGCCCTTCTATGGCCACCTTGCGCACCAGCGAGTAGCCGTTTGAGTGGATGCCAGAGCTCGGAATGCCAAGCACCACGTCACCTTCGCGCACAAGCTCGGGGCCGATCATGCGGGTACGGTCCACCACACCCACCACGAAGCCCGCCAAGTCATAGTCTGACGGATTCATCACACCAGGATGCTCGGCCATCTCGCCGCCCACCAGGGCACAGCCAGCCTGACGACATCCCGCTGCTATGCCACCCACGATCTGTGCCATCGCGTCCGCTTCAAGCTTTCCCACGGCCACGTAGTCAAGGAAGAAAAGCGGCTCAGCTCCTACCACCACCACATCGTCAGCACACATGGCGACCAGGTCTTGGCCCACCGTGTCATGCTTCCCAAGCAACTGAGCAATCGCAAGCTTAGTGCCCACGCCATCAGTGCCGCTTACGAGCACGGGATCTTCCATGTCCTTCATCGCCGCAGCCGAAAAACAGCTCCCAAAGCCTCCCAAGCCACCAATCACTTCCGGTCGCATCGTGCTCGCAACCACGTCTTTGATTGCGTCTACGGCACGTGCGCCCTCGTCCACGTCTACACCGGCATCTGCATAAGTAATGTGCTCTGCCATGAAATCTCCTTCTGCCTCGCTCTTCAAGGTCTTCTTATCAGACCTCTTCGATGATGACCGTTTCCTCTTCCGAACCTTCCTGAGATTGAGCTGCGGCCTCTGCAGCGGCCTGCTCGGCAGCAGCCTTCTCTGCTGCAGCCTGCTCTGCCGCGGCCTGCTCAGCTGCGGCCTGCTCTGCCGCGGCCTTCTCGGCAGCCGCCTTCTCGGCAGCTTCTCTGTTTGGCGTATCGGCTTCGTACTCAGGAGTTCCAGGTACCTCTTTCTTTGGCGCGCAAACCAAGAGCGTGCGGCCGTATTCGTCGTAATAATTGCAGGTGGAAAGGGTAAACAAGTGCTTTACCTGTCCCACGATTTGATCGGCGTTGGGACATTGGGCCACCGCATGCTCAAAATACGTCTGTATGTATTTGCGAAAGCCCTCATCGTTCTCAAAAGTAAGCTGACGCACATAGGTGTCGTCCGCACTGGTATAAAACAGAAACAACGGCATGAGGTCATACGGCCCGTTTTGCTCGGTCACATACCACACGGTCTTGACGCCATCAAAGACCTGTTGGTTTTCCATGTCGGCGATTTGCTTGAACTGCGAACCATTTCGCATGTGATGCCCGTACACGATGGTCTGTGGATCCACCATGCCAGGCGGAGCACACTCGAAGTCAAGAAAGACCGAGCCTCCAATGCTGTAAGACTGGTCTGGCGCATGGTCGAGATAGTAGTCGTTGTCGCCCGTCTGAAACACGGGAAAGTTCACGACGGTACCAGGTATCTGCAACCAGCCCACCACGTCGGGATTTATGGCTTTCAACGCTGCCCAGTCCACCTCGGGCGGAGTGTTTGAGTCGTCGGAAAGCCTGGCATACTCAGCCACTTTCTCGTTTTCATCGTCGATCTTTTTGTAGTTCTGCCAGTTGCGGAAGTAAATGACGCCTGCCACTATCAAGAGCGCAACGCCCACCACGATGAGGATGTTTGAGAGTACGTTTCGCTTCTTTTTCTGAGGCGCATCATGCTGCGTCATAACTCGCCACTCCTTACACTTCGGCCATCGCAGCCTTGAACGCGGCTATCACGTCCATGAAGTGTGGGTCACCGGCTCCTAGGATCTGCGTGGCGTAGATGGCGGCGTTCTTTGCACCGTTGATGGCCACGCAGGCCACAGGCACGCCCGAGGGCATCTGCACCATGGAAAGCAAAGAGTCCATGCCGCCTAGGTCGCTCGTCTTTATAGGCACGCCGATGATGGGAAGCGGCGTATAGGCCGCCACGACGCCACCGAGATGCGCGGCCTTGCCAGCAGCAGCTATAATCACGCGCATGCCTCGATCCGCTGCCGTGCTGGCCCACTCATGGACCTTCGCCGGATTGCGATGCGCCGAAGCGATGATCAGCTCATACGGCACGCCGAACTCATCGAGTTGCGCCGTGCATGCCTCCATGACGGGCATGTCGGACGCTGAGCCCATGATGACGCCAACCAAGGGTGCATTGCTCTGGTTTTGCATAGGTAGTCTCCCTGCTCCACGGACTTTTTCGTATCACACAGTTTACCTTATTGTGCAAAGGCATAGACTGTCAAAAGGGGCCATCCACAAGGAACGGCCCCATACCTTGCCGAAAACGATAGGCAGACTCCAGCTATGCCAAAAGCTGGGTAACCTCTCCAAGTACTGTCTCGAAGCTTACGCCACGCACCTCATAGTCTGGCTGCGCACTCGTGACGCGCATCGCGTCGCGGACGAGCTTGCTGGCAAACTCCACGCCCTCAAGCAATGACTGCCCAGCCATAAGCGCCGCAAGCAATGTGCTTGCATAGAGATCGCCGGTTCCATGAAGCATGTAGGGAAGCAGCTCACCGTGCACTTCCGCGAGCTCGACGTCTTGGCCCGCCACGAAGTTGCGAATAAGCCCATCATCGTGCACGATGCCCTTGAGCACGACGTTCTTTGCACCCATCTGAAGAAGGGAATCTATAGCACGCTGAACGTATGCGTCGTCTACGTCCTGACCTTGATATGCCATACCCGTTAAGATGGATGCTTCGGTGAGGTTTGGGGTCAGAAGGTCTGCACCGTCGACCAAGTCGCCCATCGCCGCGCAGAGCTCGGGTGTATAGGTGGGATAGGGCTTGCCGCCATCGCCCATGACGGGATCGACGATACGCAGCGCGGAAGGATACTCAGTATAGAGTCGTTGGATGGCACCGACCTGCTCGGGTGCGCCGAGAAAACCGGAGTATATGGCATCAAGTTCTATGCCTTCTTCCTGCCAGGCATCCAGATACTCGTCAAGCATGCTCGTGGTGTCGTGCATATACCATTTCGGAAAGCGCGTGTGGGCTGAAAAGAGCGAGGTCGGTACTGGGCATACGTCGCAACCCGCAGCGCTGAGTACCGGTATGGCGATACCAAGCGAGCATTTGCCGTAACCACAGAGATCATGTACGGCGGCAATGCGAGGTATATAGGCACCCTCGCGCTGATAGAGACGGACATCCTTTGCGTTTGCCATTGTTACTTCCTTTCACGTGGACTTATGGACCGACGCTGACGCACAAGCGTAGCCCTTTGCCTTCGTGACTGCAAGAAGTATCTGTGATTGTTATCTAAACGTTATAAGCTCACGCTTGTGAGGCACGCGAGAGCCTCCCGGGACGAAGGCATCCGGGAGGGCGTGCGGAACGCCCAGCTATTTATGGAACGGTCCACTAGTGCCGCGAAGACGCTTTGCTCTCCGTCAGCTGCGTTTCTGAATCCGAGTTTGTGGACTCGTTGACGATCTGCTTGCGCAACGTATCCTGCAGTTCGTCGTCCACACCCGTTACGGTGCAGTTGAGTCGCACCTGCCCGTCGGTTCCCGTCGTCTTTGTCCATATGAACGTCGTGAACGGCGAGACCTCGCCCGTGGGCATAAAGAAGCCGAAGAACGACGCTCGCTGGATATTTCTCTCGGCGTCTCGATGTACATGCACGTGGTAGATAACGGTGTCTATCTGCGGGTTGAGCAGTGAGCTTACGGAAAACGCCGTCGATTGAATCTGCCCGTTTGAGAAGCACATCAACGCGTTCTTTGAGGTGGTATCTATGACGGTAACCTCTATGCGGCCGGTGTTTTGGTCGGCCTCCTGCACCGAAAAATCCTGCGGGAACTGAGTAAAGCCATTACCCCACTCAACGCCACCCCTCAGCGCATCCGCCACCGTGCGCACGGTAACGTTGCTCGATAGATTTGCGGTGTTTTCGCTCAGGGCCTTACCTGAATACCACATGATAAACACGATGGACGCCGCAATACATGCCACCAGCACAATGCTGACGCGTTTGATGACGGTACCGACGTTTGAGCCCGAGGGGTCGTCAGACGACAGCGGGTCCACCTCAACGCCATGCCCGAACTCTTTGCGGCGCTTGCGCTGCTTCTCAGCTCTCTTTGCGTTTGTGTGGCCAGAGTTGTCGACCTTTGCAAACAGCTCCTCCGCTTCCTCTGCTGAGAGAGAATTGCGTGGAGGACGATCGAAGTAATATCCGCTCCCCATAGAGACCTTCCAAACGCGAGCGACAGACAAGTTCAGTATAAGTGGAAGTTGCCAAAATGTACAGAAGAGATGTCAAAGGGGCCAAACCCGTCTTTGTTTGGCCCCTTCTGGCTGCCAACCGCCTTCCCTTACATCATATGACCCACTCGCGAAAGATAAGCCGGCTCCCACAGACAGGCCACATGAAAGAAAGCAATAAAGCTTAGTAGTTTACTACCTGCTCCTCGAAATAGCTCTGAGGATGGTTGCAGGTGGGGCACACCTTAGGCGCCTTGGGGCCCACGTGCAGGTGACCACAGTTGAGGCACTTCCATACCTTCACGCCCTCGCGCTCAAAGACCTCGCCGTTCTCCACGTGCTCGGCCAACTTGCGGTAGCGCTCCTCGTGTGCCTGCTCAATCTTTGCGACGAGGCGCATCTTGGCGGCGATCTCCGTAAAGCCCTCCTGCTCGGCGACATCGGCAAACTCAGGATACATTCTGGTCCACTCGTCGTTCTCGCCGGCCGCAGCGTCCTTGAGATTGGTCAGGGTGTCAGGCACCTCACCGTCATGCAGATACTTGAACCAGAGCTTTGCATGCTCCTTCTCGTTGCGCGCGGTCTCGGTGAAGATGTCCTGAATCTGCACATAGCCGTCCTTCTTTGCACGGCTTGCATAATAGAGATATTTGGTGTGCGCCTGAGACTCGCCTGCAAAAGCGGCTTCAAGGTTCTTCTTGGTTTGCGAGCTCTCGAAATCCACTGCCATGACCTTCTCCTTTCAAGGTTGCGGACACCCGTTAACCATAGGAAGCAGCAGGTAAACGGGCAATTTCTTTCATTTTAGCATATTGGCAAATCAATGGTCGCGACGCATGTGCGCAAAGGGTGACGTCAAGCTGAGCCAGACTCATTTCGACAGGTTCCTTGCGACAGCTCGGCCAGGGCTATCGAGAGGACCATAGGTGACCAGACGCTGAAACGCGCAGGATGCTTGGCGAGCTCCAACGCCAAGTCGTCGACCCCAATCCAACGCACACTCTCAACCTCATCAGCATCGAGGACAAGATCACCCACACATCGCCCTACCAGTACGTGGTCATACTCGTGCTCCGTAATGCCGTTTGCAAACGCTGCCCGATACACAAAGAAGCCAACTTCGCGCAATCCCTGGGCGTCACATCCCAGCTCTTCGTGGACACGTCTATACGCTGCATAGAGGAGCTTCTCGCCAGCCCGAGGATGCGAGCAGCAAGAGTTCGCCCAAAGTCCCGCAGAGTGGTACTTGCCCAAAGCCCGCCGTGCCAGAAGTACCTCGGGACCCACGGTGCCGTCCCGTACCAGCACCACGGAAAACGCCCTATGTAGCAGACCCTCCACATGCGCCTCTTGCTTTGTGGCAAAGCCCATGGAACGGTCAAGCCCATCCACCAGAATCAGCAGGTCGTCACGCGCGGGATCTTTCTCCATGTTGTGATCCACGTTCGCTTCCTTTCAGTTAGACTTTATGTTTCCATCTTATCCTCTAGATGGGTAAACATACAAGAAAGCCGCGGTCCATTCCGCTATCGTGTATCCAAATGCCCACACACACGGCTGAGACACATTACATGCAAAGTGTATTATATTACCCACCAGTGCGACCGCTTCAACCAAGGGAGGAGCTGCCCCGTGTTTAGCATTGAAATCATAAGTGTTGTTTTGCAGTTCGCCATTGCCACCGCCCTTCCCGTCCTCGCCAGCGTGGCACTTACCCTGCTGTTTCAACAAGAACGTTTTGCACACATGAAGTACTGGCATCGACAGGTATTCTGCGGTCTCGTATTTGGCATAATCGCCATCTTTGGAACGGAGTTTGGCATAGAGACGCACGACGCCACCATGAACGTACGCGATGCGGCCCCCATCGTGGCAGGACTGTACTTCGGAGGACCAGCCGGCATCATCGCCGGCATCATCGGTGGTGTAGAGCGCTGGTTTGCCGCCTTATGGGGTCGCGGCGTGTTTACGCGCGTTGCCTGCAGCGTAGCGACTATCGCCGTGGGCTTCTATGCCGCCCTTTTGAATCGTTTCCTCTTTGACGAACGCAAACCAAGCTGGCCGCTCGCTTTCGCCATCGGCATGGTGGCCGAAGTGCTGCACCTCCTTCTCGTGTTTGTCACAAACATGGACGATATTGCTCGCGCGTTTTTGGTTGTACAAGCCTGCTCGTTCCCCATGATTTTGTGTAATGGCCTCTCTACAGCACTTTCGGGTGCCGCGATAGCTTTTCTTCAAGGGCAGAGGCTTCATCACAATTCCGAAACGCGAGGTATTTCGCAAGTGATCCAGTTAGGAATGCTCGGTGTGGTTATCATAGGGTTCGTGGTCACGGTAGGTTTCACGTTTTTGTTGCAACAAAGCACCTCACGGGCAGACGTTCGCAACACGCTTGCCCTTGATCTCTCCGATGTAAAGAATGACGTCCGTGACGCTTCCGATGAAAACTTGCTGAAACTCGCTCGCGTAGCAGCCGAGACGGTCCCTTCCGTCATGGCGGCACAAAACGTAAATCTCGCCACGCTCGCACGAAGCCTCTACGCAAGCGAAATCCATGTGATAGACGCACAGGGCATCATCGTCGCGAGTAGCGACCCTTCCTACCTTGGGTTCGACATGCATTCAGGCCCGCAAGCAAGCGAGTTTTTGGTTCTGCTTCCTGGCGGAAGGTCGTCATATTACGTTCAGAGCTACCAGCCCATTACCATTGACAGCAGCCAGTGGAGAAAATATGCGGGAGTACGTATCTCAGGCGGTTTCATACAGGTAAGCTACGACGGCGAACAGTTTGTAGACGACATCGCCTCTCAGGTAGACAGCAGAGTCGCAAACCGCCACGTAGGCTGGAGCGGTATGTTTGTGGTGATTGAGGAAAGCGGAAAACTGACAGGCACCAGATTCGACGTATCTGTCACCAGCAGCGAAGTGCAGGCGCTCTTCGAAGCCGCCAAGGCACACGAAGAAAGCACCGTCTATGAAGTGAGCTTCCACGAGATGGATTATTATGCGATGCGCCAAGACGTGGAAGGCTTCATCATCATAGCGATGCTTCCCATCGTCGAGGCCACCAGTGCCCGGGATCTTGCCGTGCTGGTAACGTCGTTTATGGAAGTCATCGTATTTGCCGCCTTATTCATCGCTATCTACGTCCTGATAAAGAACGTCGTGGTACATAGCATCTGGGAGGTAAACGGCACGCTCGACAAAATCACCTCAGGCGACCTCAAGGCAGAGGTGAATGTACGCGACAGCACGGAATTCTCCTCTCTTTCTGACGACATAAACAAGACCGTCGCTGCCCTGCGCGCTGCCATCGCCGCAGAAAGCTCTCGCATAGAGCGCGACCTCGCCACGGCCAAGGCAATTCAAAGCTCGGCCCTACCCCGCACGTTCCCGCCCTTCCCCGACATCGACGCCTTCAACATCTATGCGTCCATGAATGCCGCACGCGAGGTAGGCGGAGACTTCTACGATTTCTTCCTCATAGATAGCCACACCCTCGGCTTCCTCATCGCAGACGTAAGCGGTAAGGGCATCCCAGCCGCACTGTTTATGATGGCTGCAAAATCCGAGTTGGCAAACTACATGAAGTCCGGCATGGACCTCGCCGAGGCCGTGCATAGCGCAAACATAAACCTCTGCCGAGGAAACGACGCAGGTATGTTTGTGACGGTATGGGCCGCATCTCTCGACTTTGAGACGGGTGTGCTTACCTACGTAAACGCCGGTCACAACCCGCCGCTTCTACGCCACGACGGTACCTGGGAATGGCTCACAAAGAAAAGTGGCCTCTTCCTCGGCACCTTCGAGACCGCACGATATCATGCGCACAGCATTCCACTCTTCCGTGGTGATGAGCTGATCCTCTACACCGACGGCGTCAACGAGGCCTTCTCGGCGAACGAGGAGGAATACGGCAACGAGAGACTTGAGGCGTTTCTTGTAAGAAACAACGTTCTGCATCCCCACCAACTCATCGATTTGCTGCGTGCCGACCTTCGAAAGTGGGCGGAGGGCACCGAGCAGTCCGATGACATCACGATGCTATGCGTAGAGTATGGCGTACCGCCAGAGGTGTCGAAGGCGTTCACCGTACCGGCCACCAGAATGGGTCTCGACGAGCTGATCCTTTCCATGCGCTACGAGTTGGCCAGTCTTCAGTGCCCGACTTCCATCCAATCCCACATAGAGCTTACGATAGAAGAGCTCTTCACAAACATCTGCACGCACGGTTATCAAGACACGAAAGAAGAAAACCAGATAGAGCTCGTCTACGCATACAACGCGCATCCATCCGGCATCGTGGTAAGCATTACAGACTGGGGCGTACCCTTCGACCCGCTTTCCTACCAACGAGGCGAAGGCGGAGACGAGGTCACCGGTATGGGCGTGAAGCTTGCCCTCGGCAGCGTAGACGACATCGCCTATATCCGCGATGATGACCGCAACGTGGTTGCCTTCCGAAAGGACTGGGAATAGGTCACGTAAGCACACATTTAGCCGAATGAGACAATCGCAGTGGGCGTCTACATGATAGACTGATTATCAAGATAGGTCGAATCGGAGACGCCCATGCCCCTCTTCTCACAAGCCGCGCAGGATAGCCTGACAGGGCTTCCCAGTTGGGAAAAATTCGATAAGCGAGCAAAGAAGCTTCTTTCGCAAAGTGGAACGAACGGGCTCTGTATCGTTTACATGCGTGTAGGCAATTTTGGTGCATACTGCATCCGCAAAGGTGCCGACGCAGGCAATGAAGTGCTGAAGCTCATCGCGTCCTTGCTTCGCGATGGCATATCCACAAACCTCATCACGCGTTATGATTCGGAAAGCTTTGTGGCAATCGATACCATCGACGCCATAGAAAGAACCCTTGAGCGCATAAATCGAGAGTTGCCCACGGACGGCGAAGCCGACGGCTTGGTGTTTAAGGGAGGGTATTGTTTACTGAGCACCGAGCTGTCGCTCGACGAGACGCTTGCACGTGCCAATTACGCATTTGAAGACATACTCTATGGCAGCCTCGTGTGGTCGCGCATGTTTGACCGCGGACTCGAGACCGTGTACAACCGTCGCAACTATGTCATACACCATCTGGACGAGGCCATCGAGCGCGGCGAGATTCGTGCCTATGCGCAACCCATTGTCCGCGTGCTTACCGGCATGATCTGCGAGGTCGAGATTCTCTCGCGCTGGGTGTCCGATGTGTACGGATTTCTACGGCCCGACGAGTTCATTCCCGAACTCGAGCGTCATCAGCTCATTCATCGTCTGGATGCCGAGGTGGTGCGACTCGCCTGCAAGCAATGGAGCGAGGCAAGCCAGCTGGGCATAAACGTGCCCTTTGGCATAAACCTCAGCAGGCTCGACTTCGAGCTCTGCGACATGTATGACGTCGTCACCCAAGCCATGGCCACATATCACGTGCCTATAGATCAGGTGCATATCGAAATCACCGAAAGCGCCCTTGCCCATAGCAGCAGCATGCTGGCAAAGGGCATCGAGCGATTCCGCAAAGCCGGCTTTAGTCTTTACCTGGATGACTTTGGAAGCGGTTATTCGAGCCTACAGGTGCTTGAAGGCACCAGCTTCGATGTCGTGAAGCTCGACATGTCGCTGCTGACTGAGGTAGAGACCAACGAGCGCGCTCGCGTCATCGTGGCCGACGCCGTAAGTATGGTAAAACGTCTGAACCTGCAAACGCTCTGCGAGGGCGTAGAGACAGAAGAGCAGTTCCTCTTTCTCAAGGCGGTGGGTTGCGAAAAGGCACAAGGCTACCGCTTCTCCAAGCCAAAGAGCCACGAAGAGATCATGCTGCATCTCAAGGAGACGGCACGCCAGCACGAGACGCCTGAGATGCAGCGATATTACGACTCCATAGGCAAGGTAAACCTCATGGACGGTACGCGTGCGAGCGTCCACGGCGTCGAGGCGGCCCACTTCCAAGGCACGCAACCCTTTGCCATCATCGAGATAGCCGCAGGAAACGTCTCGTTCCTTTCGGCGAATTCCGCATTTTATCGATTTGTACAGCGTGCCGGTGAGCAAGATTTCGAGAGTCTTATCGCGCAGCTTGCAAAGAAATACCCTAGCATTCGCAACAAGGTCTTTTACGCCACTTCGAAGGCACGCAAGACAAAAATGCCACAACAGCTCGACGTCGTCATTGAGGGGCAGCTCTGCACGATTGGCGTTACCTATGTAGAGGAATCGGAAGGCAAGACCGCCTATCTCGTGGAAATCCTGAGCGTCACGCGCCATTCGAAGTTCAACAACTTCAAGGTCCTCGAGCAATCCATGTCGTTCCTATACACCATCTTCAAGCGTATAGACCTACTCGACATGACCGACCACACTTGGAGAAACATCTACCTCAACGTACCGCGCTACAATGCCCTGCGTGCCGATGCCACGCCGCAAGATGAGATCGAGGCGTTCTGCGAAGCGTTCATACATCCGGACGACCGCGCTCGATTCCTTGAGTTCTATGACCTTGACACCGTGTATGAGCGACTGACGCAGGTCGCAACCACTCATTTGGCCGACATCTTCTACGCCCTCACAGAAAACCGATACGAAGAGCAGCTCTTTATGCTCATCCCCGCATCGATCGATGGACACAGGCAGTTCTTGTCGTGCATGCGCGATCTCGATGTGGGGGGCATGGTTCATCAAAAGGCCGTAAGCGACGCATATATATATGACGATGTGCTTCTCTCCGGGTTGCTTGAAGTCACCAACCATTGCGTTTTCTGGAAGGACGCAAGACGCAGGTTCGTGGGAGCGAACGACAATTTCCTGTCGTTCTTTGGATTCAGTTCCGCCAATCAGTTCGTTGGTAAGACCGACGATGACCTAGGGTGGATACGCAATGCCGATTTCCACAGCGACGAGCGCAAGGTCTTGAGTGGAGAGCGCGTGCACAACGTGCAAGCCCAGACCGAACGCGGTGACGGAGAGCTGCGCAACATCCGCGTGTCAAAGATACCGCTCTGGCACAAAGACAAAGTCGTCGGACTTGTGGGCTACTTCGAAGACCTCGGTCCTCACATAGAGCCTGAGATGACAGTCTGAACATGGCGCATCGTGGGTTTTGTTTGCAATGAGGCTACTTTCCGGCCTCTGCCTTGATGGTGTTTGCCGCCCAAAAAACGAGAGAAGGGACCACGAGGGAGACCACCGTGGCAATCCCAAAGTTCCCTTGAAAGAGCGCCGTGAAGACGTT
>CACXZL010000016.1 GCA_902772085.1 uncultured Coriobacteriaceae bacterium
ACGATGCCCATCTTGTCGAGCTGCTCCTCGATGGACTTGGTGAAGCCGCTCTTGTACAGGAACTGGTCGGTCACGATGAAGGCGCGCTTCTTGCCCATCGTGCCCAGCTCGTTGAGAGCCACCGACATGCAGCCCTTCTTGAAGTAGACCTTGTCGGGCGTGCGGAACCATAGCATGTTTTCTCGCCTCTCTGCCACCGTCTTTATGTTGATGAGATGCTTGACGCCCACGTTCTCGCTCACGGAGTTGCCGCCCCAGGAGCCGCAGCCCAAGGTGAGCGACGGCGCGAGCTGGAAGTTGTACAGGTCGCCGATGCCGCCATGGCTGGAGGGGGTGTTGATCAGGATGCGGCAGGTCTTCATGGCCTCGTAGTGGCGCTGGATCTTCTCGGTCTCGCGCACGTCGATGAAGAGCGAGCTCGTGTGGCCGTATCCACCGTCGGCAACGAGACGCTCGGCCTTGGCGATGGCCTCCTCGAAGTCCGCCGCCTTGTACATGGCGAGCACGGGGCTCAGCTTCTCGTGCGCGAACTCCTCGGAAATGTCCACCGACTCGACCTCGCCGATGAGGATCTTCGTAGAGGCAGGCACCTCGACGCCCGCAAGCCCGGCGATGGTGACCGCACGCTGGCCCACGATCTTTGCGTTCAGACGGCCGTTGATGATGATGGTCTTGCGCACCTTGTCGAGCTCGTCGCCCTGGAGGAAGTAGCACCCGCGACGCTCGAACTCGGCCTTGGCCTGCGCGTAGGCCTCGTCGCCGACGACGGTGACGGACTGCTCCGACGCGCAGATCATGCCGTTGTCGAAGGTCTTGGAGTGAATGATGGAGTTGACCGCGTTGACCACATCGGCGGTTTCGTCGATGATGACCGGCGTGTTGCCCGCACCGACGCCGAGCGCCGGCGTTCCCGAGCTGTAGGCTGCCTTCACCATACCGGGTCCACCGGTGGCCAGGATGATGTCGGAGTCTGCCATGAGCGTCTGGGTGTTTTCGAGCGAGAGCGCCTCGATCCATCCGATGAGGTGCTCAGGGGCACCTGCCGCCACAGCCGCGTCGTTCACGATGCGAGCCGCCTCGGCCGTGCACTTCTTTGCACGCGGATGCGGGCTGATCATGATGGCGTTGCGCGTCTTGAGCGCGATGAGGCACTTGAAAATCGCCGTCGAGGTGGGGTTGGTGGTGGGGATGACGGCGCCGATGACGCCGATGGGCTCAGCCACGCGCTTGATGCCGCCGGCCTTGTCCTCTTCGATGACGCCACAGGTCTTGGTGTGCTTGTAGGCGTTGTAGATGTACTCGGAAGCGTAGTGGTTCTTGATGACCTTGTCTTCCAGCACGCCCATGCCCGTCTCCTCGATGGCCATCTCGGCCAGAGGGATACGCGCCTTGTTTGCGGCCATCGCCGCCTCATAGAAGATCTTGTCGACCTGCTCTTGTGTGTAGGTCGCAAACTTGGCCTGTGCCTCACGCATGATCGCAAGCTTCTCCACGAGCTCTTGGTCGCTGCGCACGACGAGCGCCGGACCGTCGTCATACACTGTCTTGGTCTCTTCGGACATCGATAGTCCTCCTTTGGTTGGTTTGCCCTGCCAGTCGGTCGGTGAACAAATACGTGCTTCGTGTGCTATGAGATATAGACGCAATCCCCTCCTTTTGTCATCTGAACGAAATACAATTTTCGTATCAACAGTTTTTTTGTTGTTATAACACCCTAATGGCAATATATCTGCTCTTTTTCGAAAACACAAGCTTTTGTTTTGATAGTTCTGCGAACGGTACGTTTTTTGGGACAAAAGCATCCAGAGCAATCACCACCATCCACACGAGAAGGGGTGGCTGTGCAGAAGCATTCCGCTCTTTGCAGCAACCACCCCCTCAACAAGTCGATACCAGATACGTTCCACCTACAGCAAGTCTACCCCATGGTTTTCGCACGCAGTGACAAAATCGTTCGACATCCCCCCGTCGGACACCACGATCTTCACATCCGAGAGGTCGCAGACCCGAAACGTCGACGGGCGGTCTTCCTTGCTTGAGTCCATGAGCACGACGCATTTGTGCGTCCGCCCGACGAGCGTGGACTTGAACACCGCCTCGTCGTCAGACCCGCAAGAAAAGCCCTCGCCACGCTGATGGCCCGTGACGCCCAGGAAGACGCGATCGAAGGTGAGCAGACGCACCGCTTCTATGGCGCGTGCACCAATGGTGCTCTTTGAGTATCGATTGAGACGACCGCCTATCACAAACGTCTTCACATGCTCAAGGCGAGCGAGCTCCGACGCGACGGTCAACGAGTTGGTAAACACCAGGAGGTCCATGTCCTCCATCGCCGACGCAAGAGCCGTGGTGGTGCTGCCAGAGTCGATGAATATCGTGTGGCCAGGTCGAATGAGCCCGACGGCCTTCTGCGCGATGGTCGTCTTTTCTGCGGACCTGCGCCCCTCGCGACGAGCCAGCAAGTCGTCGGTGCCCACCGCAAAACCCACCGACTTGGCACCGCCATGGACACGAATGATGAGCCGCTGCTGGTCGAGGGCCTTGAGGTCGGTACGCAACGTCATCTCGCTCACGTCGGGAAACTCCTCCTTGAGCTGGGTGAACGTTACTGTGCCCTCGCTGTCTATGTAATCGACTATGCGCTCGCGACGCTCTGCCATCGCCATGGTGTTGCCTTCCAGATTCGTCATATCTCCGAGTCCAATCTACCACATAACGTGGAGTAGTTTCGATACTTACTAAAAAGACAAAAAAGAGCGAAAAAAGAACGACGCGCGACGGGGGACAAGCTCCCTGCCGCGCGTCGTCTTAAAGCACAGTGAGCTAGTCGGTCCAGTTTTCAAGCAGGTAGCGCTCGGCAGCGGGACACCAGAGGCCGTTGTTGCCCTCTACGATGTCGGCGAGAGCGGCGTAGCGCTCGTCCTCGGCGGCATGGTCGCGCAGCTCGTCAAGCGCGACGAGCGGCATGGAGATGTGCGTGTAGATGAGCTTCTTGCCACCGGGGATGCCGGGCAAGCCGCACGTCGCCGAGGCGGCGGCGTCGAGGCCGCCGATATGCGTCACCATAACGGCCGGGTCGATGCGGCCGGCGGCGGTGAGCTCCAAGGACTCGATCATGTCGGCCGTGTTGCCGCCCGTGGTGCCCATGACGTGCGTGGAGTTGTAATGCACGTCATAGAAGTTGATCGGGGCGCTGAAGGCGGTGTCGGTGGGGCCGGCAAAGAAGTTGAGGCAGCCGTCGCGACCGAGAATCGCGCTTGACTGCTCGATGACGGCGGCCACCGGCGCATAGCACAGCACGTCGTCGTAGCCCTTGCCACCAGTGATGGCACGCAGCTCGGCCACGGGGTCGTCCATGGCGCCCGTGTTTACGAAGTGCAGCTCGACACCAGTCTCCTCCTTCACCTGCGCGGGCGGGAAGAGGCTCGCCGCACGGTCAAGACGGTCTTGGTTGATGTCGGTCACCACGAGCAGGCCGGGCTTGCGGTCGCGGTGCAGGGCGTACGTGAGCGCGCCAAGACCCATCGGGCCGGCACCGGCGGTGATGGCGAGGTTGCCGCCCTCGCGAATGCCCATCTCATGGGTGTAGACGCCCATCTGGGTGTGATACGCGGCGTTCAGCGCTCCGATGGAGCAGCTCAGCGGCTCGGCGAGCGACGCCTGGTAGTACGCCTCGCCCTCGTACACGAGAAAGCTGTCGGTGGCGAATATCTCCTGCGGAAGGATGCAATACGTGGCGTCGCCGCCGCAGAACTCATAGGAATAGCCCGGCGAGTCCATGGATCCCTTGTAGTTGATGGCGGGCTGGATGGTGAACTTCTGGCCGGGCTTGTACTTGTCGGCGTACTTGGCCCCGACCTCTACGATGTTTCCCGCAAACTCGTGGCCGGTGATGGGCGGATGCTCGGCCGCGTCCTCATGCACGCGCTTGTGCTCGGTACCCAGCTTGGCCATCTTGTACGTGGACATGCAGATCGAGTCCGAGATCACCTCCACGAGCATCTCGTCGTCCTTGATGGGAGGAAGCTCGAACTCCTCCAGACGCAGATCCATGGCACCGTGGAGCCGTACTGCCTTAGCTTTCATGCTTGTCCCTCACAATTCTCATTGTCATTGTTGGTATAACAGTCGTTTCAACACTTTCCTCTAGCATATCTGTTGGTTTGCAATTGTCAAGACAAAACTTCATTAAAGTTGGGTCGGCGGGTAAGCGGTAATGTTTTACGAGGTTAATCCACCGTTTATCGCTATTATTGTGCCGTTTATCTGCAATATTCTGTGTGTATCTTGAACTGTTGTTTCAACATGTCTAGTGTTCATATTGTCGTTTCAACACCTTTTCATTCAACAACGCTTTTGTTTATGGAAGGAGAGACAATGGCAGACGTCAGAGCGGCGGTCTCAAAGTTTGGCAAGGCCCTGAGTGGCATGGTCATGCCAAACATCGGCGCCTTCATCGCCTGGGGCTTTCTCACGGCACTCTTTATAGAAACGGGCTGGCTCCCCAACGCGCAACTCGCGGAAATGGTCAGTCCCATCCTTAAGTTCCTGCTCCCCATACTGATCGCGGGACAAGGTGGATTCATGATCGCCGGCCAGCGCGGTCGCGTCATCGGCTCGATTGCCGTCATGGGCGCCATCGTCGGTTCCGAGTACACCATGCTCATGGGCGCCATGCTCATGGGACCGCTTGCCGGATGGGTCATCAAGACGTGGGACGCCTTCGCCGACAAGTGGAAGCCGGCGGGCCTCGAAATGCTCATCGACAACTTCTCGATCGGCATTCTGGGCATGTTGCTCGCCATTGGCGGGTTCTACGGCGTCGGACCCTTCATGGGCACCATCCTCGTAGTCCTGCAGTCCGGCGTAGAGATTCTCATCAACGCGCATCTTCTGCCCGCGCTTGCCATCTTCATCGAGCCCGCCAAGGTGCTCTTCCTCAACAACGCCATCGGCAACGGCGTGTTTGTGCCCATCGCGACCGAGCAGGCAAAGATCACGGGCCAGTCGATCATGTACATGCTCGAGTCCAACCCCGGTCCAGGACTCGGCGTGCTTCTCGCGTACTGCCTCTTCTGCAAGGACGAGTCCACCAAGCAGTCTGCTCCCGGCGCAGTGATCATCCACTTCTTCGGTGGCATCCATGAGATCTACTTCCCCTACGTGCTCATGAACCCCAAGGTCATCGTCGCCCCCATCGCGGGCAACTTCGTGTCCATCCTCCTCTTCAGCATCTTTGGCTGCGGTCTCGTCGGCCCCGCCTCTCCCGGCTCCATCATCGCCTTCATGGCCATGTCGCCCCAGGGACAGCAGATCATGGTCCTGCTTGGCGTGCTTGCCGGCGCCGCCGTGTCGTTCCTCATCGCCTCGCCCATCGTACGTAGGACGGAGGTCGCCGATCTCGCCTCTGCACAGAGCGCCGTTGCCAGCATGAAGGCCGGCGAATCCACAGGTCCCGCCGAGGCTGGCCTGGGCGACAAGATCATCTTTGCCTGCGACGCAGGCATGGGCTCCTCCGCCATGGGCGCTACCCGCTTCCGCAACCGCATCAAGCTCGACCGTCCCGACCTCATCGTCGAGCACGCCTCTGTGGACGAAGTCCCCGCCGACGCGCGCATCGTCGTCGTACAGGCGAACCTCGCAAGCCGCGCCCGCAAGAGCGCACCGCAGGCCCAGTTCGTCGTCATAAACAACTTCCTCAACGACCCCAATCTCGACACCCTCTACAACGACCTGGTATCGGCTTCCGCCGCCGCCGGCGTGGGCGAGACCAACGTCGAAGTAGTCACCGAGAAAATCGAGTCAGGCCCGAAGTCCGGCATCGCCATCGACCGCGACGGCATCAAGCTCGGCTGCCCGTCGGTCACCAAGGATGAGGCCATACGCGCCTCCGGAGAGTTGCTCATGGCTCACGGTGCCGTAGACGAGTCCTACATCGACGCAATGTTTGAGCGCGAGAGGGTCCAGAGCGTGTACATGGGTCTGGGAGTCGCCATCCCCCACGGGACCAACGACGCCAAGGAGCACGTGAAGAAGACCTGCGTCACGCTGCACCAGTATCCCGACGGCGTGCAATGGGGCGAGGAGAAGGCCTATCTGGTCTTTGGTATCGCCGGCGCCGGCGAGGAGCACCTCACCGTACTTGCCAACGTCGCCCGCTGCCTTGAGGACGACAACGTGATCGCGAAGATGCGCACCACTGACGATGTCGACTGGTTGCTCAAGGTGCTGAGCTAGCCCAATTACCTTTCCTCCTTTCCAACGGGGCGACCCCAAGCGGCCAGGCTTGGGGTCGCCCCCTTCTCCCGTCCTCTTCTCCTGGCCTCTGTCTCACCGCCGACGACACTGCACGGCGCCGCGCGTACGGCGTTCGCGGTGACGTGCCGCCATGTGGACTCATCTGCTGGATATGGTTGGCACGGCACCTGTCACGAAGCGATGTCGCGCGCATTGCGTTCTCGTTTCCCTCGGGATGCGTCATTGTTGCGTCTCGTTTCCTCCCGCTGGGGCCGTCTCACCCCTCGTATGATGCGACTGCCATCTTTGAGCGAAAGGCGGTGCGCATGAATCTGTTGGTGAGCGAGGGAAGGTCCCCCGCGCTTCTTGCCCTGGAGGACGGCACGACGTTTGCCGGCTGGAGCGCGGGGGCGGCTGGCGAGACGTTTGGCGAGGTGGTGTTCAACACCTCCATGACGGGATATCAGGAGATCCTGAGCGACCCCAGCTACGCGGGCCAGATCGTGACGCTCACCTACCCACAGGTGGGCAACTACGGCATCTGCGAGGATGACTTCCAGGCGCCGCGCCTGCACTTGTGCGGCCTGGTGGTGCGAGACATGTGCCACACCCCCAGCAATTGGCGATCCGTCGCCAGCCTGCCGGAGCTGCTGCGGTCCCGCGAGGTAGTGGCCATCGAGGGCGTGGACACACGCGCGCTCACCCTGCGCATTCGCGGCGGAGGCGCCATGCGGGCGGCCATATCCACCACGGACCTGGATCCAAAGAGCCTCGTCGCCCGCGTGCGACGGTCTTCAGGCATATCCGACCGCAACCATGTGGCGCACGTGTCGTGCGGCATAGCCCGAACCGAGCGTGTGGACGGCGCGGTGAAGAAACGCGTCGTCGCCTACGACTGCGGCATGAAGAAGGGCATATTGGACGGCCTGACCTCCCTGGGCTGCGAGGTGCGCGTGGTCCCGTGGAACACCCCTGCGCGCGAGGTGCTGGCGCTCGATCCCGACGGCGTCTTCTTCTCGAACGGTCCCGGAGACCCGAGCCAGGTCTGGGCCACCGTGGAGGCTGCGCGCGAGATTCTGGGAGAGAAGCCCGTCTTTGGCATCTGCCTTGGCAGCCAGATCGTCACGCTCGCGGCGAGGGGACGCATCGAGAAGCTCCCCTACGGCCATCATGGCGGCAACGAACCGGTCATGAACCTGTTCACCGGACGAGTCGAGATCACCTCCCAGAACCACAACTTCGGCACGGTCTTCCAGAGCTTGGGCCCGCTGGTCCCGGAGGAGTCGGGAGGCCTCTCCGCACACGAGAAGGAGCTGCGCGCATGGTCTCGGCGCGGCGTCGCCCCCGTCGTACGCAACCCTCTGTGGGGTCGCATCCAGCTCACCCACGTAAACCTCAACGACGGCACGCCCGAGGGCATGCGCTTCTTGGACATCCCCGCCTTTTGCTGCCAGTACCATCCGGAGGCGCGGCCCGGCCCGAGCGACGCCTCGTATTTCTTCGACTCGTTCCTGCGTCTCATGGAGGGTCGGAACGACTTCCTCGCCCCCGACGCCAACGACGGGAGGTCCGCATATGCCCAGGCGAGATGACATCCACAAGATCTTGGTTCTCGGCTCCGGTCCCATCGTGATCGGCCAAGCGTGCGAGTTCGACTACTCGGGGACCCAAGCGTGCCGCGCGCTCGTCGGCGAGGGATACGAGGTGGTGCTTGTCAACTCCAACCCCGCGACCATCATGACCGACCCCGAGACGGCAACGCGCACCTACGTGGAGCCCATCACGGCCGACTCCGTGGAGCGCGTCATAGCGCGGGAGCATCCGGACGCGCTGCTGCCAAACATGGGAGGACAAACCGCGCTCAACTGCGCGGTGGAGCTCGATCGGCGCGGTGTGCTCAAGCGTCACGGCATAGAGGTCATAGGATGCGACATCCCCTCGATTCGGATCGGAGAGGACCGAGAGCTCTTTGCCCGCGCCATGCGCGACATCGGCCTCTCCGTCGCAGAGGCACGCATCGCACGCTCGCTCGAAGAGGCGCGAGAGGCCGCCACGCGCATCGGCCTTCCCGTGGTCGTGCGTCCATCGTTCACGTTGGGCGGAGCGGGCGGCGGCATGGCACATACCGTCGACGAGCTGGAACGCATCGCCTCCCAAGGACTCGAGCTCTCTCCCGTGGGCGAAGTCCTCATCGAGCAGAGCCTGGAGGGCTGGAAGGAGATCGAGATGGAGGTCATGCGCGATGCGGCCGGAAACGGCATCGTGGTGTGCTCCATAGAGAACCTCGATCCGATGGGCGTGCACACGGGCGACTCCATAACGGTCGCCCCCTGTCAGACGCTCAGTGACGTGGAGCTGCAGCGGCTGCGCGACTACAGCCTCGCCGTGCTGGATCGCGTGGGCGTGGCCTGCGGCGGCTCAAACGTGCAGTTCGCCGTGAATCCCGCCAGCGGCGAGGTGGTCGTGATAGAGATGAATCCCCGCGTGAGCCGTTCCTCGGCGCTCGCAAGCAAGGCGACGGGCTTCCCCATCGCCAAGGAGGCGGCCCTTCTTGCCGTGGGCTACACTTTGGACGAGATCGCCAACGACATCACCCGCGCCACGCCCGCCTGCTTCGAGCCCTCCATCGACTACGTGGTGGTGAAGGTGCCCCGCTTCGCCTTCGAGAAGTTCAAGGGCACGAGCGAGACGCTCACGACGCGCATGAAGAGCGTGGGCGAGGCCATGGCCATCGGACGCACGTTCGAAGAGGCGCTGCAGAAGGCCATCCGCTCGCTAGAGGACGGCCACGCGGGTCTCGTAGAGCCAGAGGCCGTCCGCGCCTCAGACGAGCAGCTTGGCAAGCTGATTGCACGGCCCAGCTCGCATCGCATCTTCCAGGTCGCCGAGGCCTTGCGCAGGGCTTGGCCCGTCGGGCGCGTCCACCAGCTGACCGGAATCGACCCGTGGTTTCTCTATCGCATGCGCGACATCATCATAGCCGAGAAGACCATCGCCGCATCCGGGCTCGAGGGCTTGGACGCCCCGCACCTCCTCGCCGCCAAGCAGATGGGCTTCAGCGACATGAGACTCGCGGAGCTGTGCGGGCAGCGCGAGGATGTCGTGAGGGCGATTCGCAAGGTGCTGGGCGTCCATCCCGTCGTGAAGACGGTGGACACGTGCGCGGGTGAGTTCGCGGCGCGCACAAGCTATCACTACCTGACCTACGAGTCGGGCAACGCGTCGGAGCACGAGTCCGCCTCGCGCCCTCGCGTGCTCATCCTCTCGGCCGGCCCCAACCGCATAGGCCAAGGCATCGAGTTCGACTACTGCTGCGTGCACGCGGCATATGCCCTGCACGACGAGGGCTTCGAGACGGTCATGCTCAACTGCAACCCCGAGACCGTCTCCACCGACTACGACACCTCCGACCGGCTGTACTTCGAGCCGCTCACGTTCGAGGACGTGATGTCCGTGGTCGAGATAGAGCGACCGGTCGGCGTCATCGTGACCTTGGGTGGACAGACGCCCATAAACATCGCACGCAGACTCAAGGAGGAAGGCGTGCCCATCATGGGGACGCAGCCCGAGGCGATAGACCTCGCGGAGGATCGAGAGCGTTTCAGCCGCCTGCTGGACGAGCTGGCGATCCCCTATCCCGCCTCATGCGTCGCGCAGACGCCGGAGGAGGCCGTCCGCGCCGCCCGCACGATAGGCTATCCCCTCCTGGTGCGACCGAGCTACGTGCTGGGAGGCCGCGGCATGGGCATCGTGTACACCGACGGCGAGCTGACCTCCTACATGGAGCAGGCGTCCCACGTCACGCCCGACCATCCCGTCTATCTGGACGCCTTCCTAGAAGACGCCGTCGAGCTGGACGTGGACGCCCTGTGCGACGGCAAGGACGTGTACGTGGGAGCCATCCTTGAGCACATCGAGGAATGCGGCATCCATTCCGGCGACTCCGCATGCTGCTTCCCGTCCTTCTCGCTCTCCGAGCGCATCGTCGCCAACGTGCGAGAGACCACGCGCAGACTTGCGCTTGCCTGTGGCATCCGCGGCCTTCTCAACGTGCAATACGCCGTCAAGGACGAGCAGGTGTACGTCATCGAGCTCAACCCGCGGGCGAGCCGCACCGTACCCTTCGACTCCAAGGCGTCGGGCGTTCCCCTGGCGAAGTTCGCCGCGCGCATCATGGCGGGACGCACGATCGGCGAGTTCGACCTCCCTCCCGAAGACCGGCCGTTCGGCTACTTCGCGGTGAAGGAGGCGGTCATGCCGTGGGCCCGCTTCCCCGGCACCGACACGAGGCTCGGGCCCGAGATGAAGTCCACCGGCGAGGTCATGGGGCTCGACAAGACCTTCCCGCTCGCCTACGCGAAGACGCGCGAAGCCATCGAGTACCGCATTCCGATGGAGGGAACGGTGTTTGTCTCCGTGAACGATCGCGACAAGCGCAGCATCGCCCCCGTCGCCCTCGCGCTTTCGGGCATGGGATACGACATCGTCGCCACCACCGGCACCGCGCGCGTGCTCCGCGCCGCAGGCATCCCCTGCACACAGATAAACATGGTGAGCGAGCCGCACCCAAACATCGTCGACGCCATCGAGCAGGGGCGCATCGCCTTCATGATAAACACCCCGGGCGGGCACCGGTCGAGAGGAGACGGGTTCCGCATACGGTCCATGGCGGTGAGCCATGGCATCGACCTCGTGACGGCCATGAGCGGCGCCACGGCACTCATTCAGGCGATAGCGGCGCTGCGCAAGGGCTCGCTCGAGCCCTACGCGCTTCAAGACTTGAGATAGAGCAGGGAGGACAGATGCATTTCACCAAGATGCACGGACTGGGCAACGACTACCTCTACGTATATGGGGAGGTGCCGCCATATGTCACAGAGCTTTCCCGCCGGCTGTCCGACCGTCATTTCGGAGCCGGCTCGGACGGGATGATCTACATCGGCCCGTCTGCCGTCGCCGACTTCAAGATGCGCATCTTCAATGCCGACGGCAGCGAGGCGATGATGTGCGGCAACGGCATCCGCTGCGTCGGCAAGTACGTATACGACAAGGGCTACACCACAAAGACCGCCCTTCGCATAGAGACCTTGTCGGGCGTCAAGAACGTGGGGCTGGAAGTGGTCGGCGGGCACGTGGAGCGGGCTACCGTGGACATGGGCGTCGCGAGGGTGGACGATGCCGTCCTGCTGAACGTAGACGACACGACCGTGCGCTGCCTGCCCGTCTCGGTGGGAACCCCCCATGCCGTCAAATTCCTCGACGACGCGCAGACTGCCCCCGTGGACGTCCTCGGTCCAAAGCTCGAGCGGCACCCCTCGTTTCCCGACGGCGTGAACGTCGAGTTCGCCCAGGTGCTCTCTCCCGACGAGATCCGCATGCGCGTCTGGGAGCGAGGCAGCGGCGTGACGATGGCATGCGGGACTGGCGCCTGTGCCACGGCAGCGGCTGCGGTGCGGGAGGGCCTGTGCCGTCATGGACTGCCCATCACCGTGCACCTGGACGGAGGCGACTTGCACATACGGGTGAGGAGCGACTTCGCCATAACGATGACTGGTCCCGCGACCACCGTCTACGAAGGAGATGTCGAGCTATGACAACGAAGCCAAACATGCACTACGCCGACCTGCAGGAATCCTATCTGTTTCGCAGGATAGCACAGCGGATCGAAGCCTATGAGCTCGATCATCCAGGAACGCACCTGTATCGCATGGGCATCGGCGACGTGTCGCTCCCCCTGTGCGACGCGGTGATTCGCGCGCTGCACGCTGCCGTGGACGACCAGGCGAGCACCGAGCGGTTCCATGGCTACATGCCGGAGTGCGGGGCGCCGTTTCTCCGAGAGGCCATCGCCGCGCACTACCGGGAGCGAGGGGTGGTGCTTGAGACCGACGAGGTCTTTGTTTCCAGCGGAGCCAGCGACGAGCTGGGTGCAATGCTGGACCTGTTTGACGCCTCCAGCAGCGCCATGGTCATCGAGCCCGCATACCCCGCCTACGTAGACGCCAACGTCATCGCCGGAAGGCCTGTCGTACACGTCCCCGCACGGGAGGAGGAGGGCTTCCTTCCCGAACCGAACGAGTCTGCACGGGCGGACGTCCTGTACCTGTGCTCCCCAAACAACCCCACCGGCGCGGTCTTCAACAAGACCCAGCTTCAGGCATGGGTCGACTTCGCAAACGCATGCGGCTCCGTCATACTCTTTGACGCCGCCTACGAGGCGTTCATCGAGGGGGACGAGCTTCCGCATAGCATCTTCGAGCTAGAGGGCGCGAGAACATGCGCCATCGAGATCTGCTCCCTCTCCAAGACCGCGGGGTTCACGGGCACACGCCTGGGATACACCGTCATTCCCCGCGAGCTCGTCCGGGCTGGCATGTCACTCCGCGACATGTGGGTTCGCAATCGCACCACAAAGACGAACGGCGTTTCCTACATCATCCAGCGCGGTGCGGCGGCCGTCTTCACGCCCGAGGGACAGCGACAGACTCGCGAGCACATAGCCGTGTACAAGCGCAACGCGCGCGTGCTCATGGACGCCTTGGACGAGGCGGGCGTTTGGTACTGCGGCGGAAGAAACGCGCCGTACCTGTGGATGCGGTGCCCTGACGGCATGGGCAGCTGGGATCTCTTCGACCGCCTGCTGCATGAGGTGCAGGTGATAGGCACGCCGGGAGAGGGATTCGGCTCCTGCGGCGAGGGGTACTTCCGCCTGACGGCGTTCGGAACACATGAAAATACGTTGGAGGCTCTTTCTAGAATCAGGGAAATCTGACGAAATCCCGATATCTTGTTTCTGCGCCTCTTGTGTGATACAATACGCGCATGCATCCAGTATCAGACATGAAAAATGAATCATGCAAGGAGGTATATAGAATGAGAAAGAAATTAGCGGGTTTGATCATTGCAATGACAGCGATGGCAGCCATGGCCGCCTGCGGAAATTCAGGAGCATCGCAGACCGGCGCTCCGACCGCGGCGACTTCGACACCGGAGCCGGTCACCCAGGAGTCTGCCGTCGAGACGCCGGCGCCCGGGACTCCGGCGACTGTCAGCGGAGATATTTACCTTATATTGCCCACGGAGACGGGCCTTTCCGCTCAGGAGGAAGCCGTCATTATGGGCGATGCAAAAAAGGAAGGCTACCAGGTCACTGTCAAAACATCCGAGGGTGACGCTGCAAAGCAGACGGAAGCCTTTGACGCCGCCATTGCAGCAAAAGCGGCAATGATCATCTGTGATAATGTTGATAATGACGCGACGACTGCCAGCATTCAGAAGGCGAGTGCAGCGGGAATACCGACTATACTTATGAACAGAGGTATCGAGAGTCAGGAGTCCGCAGTGTCTCAGATTCTGACAGACCGCAAGCCGTGTATCGCGCGCTTCGCGGAAATCTTTGCTGACCATATGGGAAAGACAGGAAATTATGCAATCGTCCATACGTCTTCCAATGCTGATACGGCTGCCTGCGTGGCTGCATTTGCCGAAGCCATGAAGGGAGTAGAGTCCATGACTGCTGCAGATCAGGTGGATGTGGATGAGTATAACATTGAGGCAGTGAAGGAATCGATCCGTCAGCTTCTCGCGGATAAGCCTGAAATCTCTGCACTTGTATGCGGAAACGGCGTGCAGGCTCGTGCAGCTGCAGAAGTAGCGGAAGAACAGGAAAAAGAACTGGCAGTCTTCTGCTTTGACGGAAATGATGACGCGATCAGCACCATGATCCTTTCCGGGAAAATAGCTGCAGCAATCGTGAAGCCTTCCGAGGATATCGCTAGGTCAGCAATCCGTGATGCAATTGCTTATCTGAAGAACGGTGCGACCGGAACGAATGCGAGCATGTATTATGTCGGTGCAATCCTCACACAGAAGGAGACGATCCTTGTCGTATCTCCGACTCCGGCGGAAGAACGGACAGGTACTCCTACACCGATT
>CACXZL010000017.1 GCA_902772085.1 uncultured Coriobacteriaceae bacterium
TTGATCGCTCGCATCTCGGCCGCTCGTCCCAAGGTGGCAGACTATCCCTTCACCACGCTCGTTCCAAATCTCGGCGTGGTGCGTACGCGTGATGGTCGGTCATTCGTGGCTGCAGACGTGCCAGGGCTCATAGAAGGCGCCAGTGAGGGAAGGGGACTGGGTCATCAGTTCCTTCGCCATATAGAGCGCACGGCGCTCATCCTGCATCTCATAGACCTCACTGGCGGCTACGAGGACCGCGACCCCGTGCAGGACTACCGCGCCATAAACGTCGAGCTTGATGCCTACGCGCACGAGCTTGCAGAGCGTCCTCAGATCGTCGTGGCAAACAAATGCGACATGCCCGACACCGACGTGGCTGTGGAGGTGCTGCGTGAGGTGGTGGAGCGGGACGGTCGGGAATTCTTCGTGATATCTGCCGTCACGGGAGAGGGCATAGACCGCCTAGTGTCTGAGACGGCTCGTCAAGTTGCCGAACTCAGGAGCAAGGCCACCTTTGAGCTCGACAGGAGCCACGAGGAGCTTGCGGCCATATGGGAGCATCGCCGTGCCCAGAGGGACAGACAGATCACCATCAGGCGTGAGGACGGTCACGCCTGGCGCGTCTCCGGCACAAACATAGAACGCATGGTGGTGCAAACGGATTGGGAGAACGACGAGGCCGTCGACTACCTGCAGCATAGGTTCCAAAGGCTTCGCCTTGAGGATCTTCTTACGAAGGCGGGCTGCATGGCTGGCGACGAGGTGCGCATTTTGGGTTACGCCTTCACCTTCGAGGTGCAGAAGGACGCGAGCGACTTCGCGGGGGCTGAGGACGAGGAGACGCTCCCCTTCGAGGAGGCGGCAGAGGAGGATCCAAGCAATGGCGATGCGTGAGCAGTTTGACGACCTTGTGGTGATAAAGATCGGCTCGTCCACACTGACGGACAGCACGGGGGCAGTGGACGAGGCGTTCATATCCGACCTGTGCGAGCAGATATCCGAACTCCATGCTGAGGGGAGGCAAGTGGTCGTCGTCACCTCGGGAGCAGCTGCTGCCGGACGTGAGCGGCTGGGCTTTGCCAAGCGACCTGACGACATTCCCTCGTTGCAGGCATGCGCCGCGGCGGGGCAGGCGGCGCTTACGGAAGTCTATGCCAAGCAGCTTGCCCAGCGCGGCATCGCGTGCGGTCAGGTCTTGCTCACAAGGCGTGACGTGGTGGATCGCGAGGGATACCTCAATGCGCGCAACACGCTAGATCGTCTGCTTGGCCTTGGTGCCGTGCCAGTCGTGAACGAGAACGATACGGTGAGCATTGCCGAGTTCACCTTTGGCGACAACGACATGCTCGGCGCCATCGTCTCCGCCTTGGTCGGTGCCTCGCTCTATGTGATATTGTCGGATGTGGACGGACTCTACACGGCAGATCCGGGGACCCATGAGGACGCCGAGCTCATTCGTCAGGTCACGACCGTGGATCGGCGTGTCTCCGACATGGCCGGCGGGGCGGGTTCTTCGGTGGGTACCGGTGGTATGGCCTCCAAGGTACGTGCCGCTCGCGCCATGCTTGCAGCCGGCATCCCCCTCGTGATATGCCACGGTCGTCGTCAGCACGTGGTGGTGGATGCGGTGCACGGCGAAGAGGTCGGGACGCGGTTTTGGAACGCTGACGCTCCGGGGCATGGAAGCGGAAGAAAGCTCTGGATCGGTCTTGCGGAAGTGCCTCATGGCGTCGTGCAGGTAGACCGGGGCGCGGCGCGTGCGATTCTTGCGGACGGCGCATCGCTTCTGCCCGTGGGTGTGCACACCACGAGTGGGTCGTATGAGGAAGGAGAAGTGGTGAGCATCGTCGATGAGGAGGGCGCGGAGATTGCCCGTGGCGTGACGCGCTATTCCAGCGAGGACATGGTGCGCATACGTGGTCTCAAGCTCGACGTGATCGGTCGCTTCCTTCCGGAAAAAGAAGGCCAGCCGGCGGTCCACAGGGACGATATGCTCGTCTTCTGACGCGTGGTCCTATCATTGCTGATTGCTAGCGGACTTCATCTCTGCGAGCTGCTATGATGGTGTGCGTTGGCTGTCGTGGGAGGTGACATGAACAATCCAAACGATCGCGGTGACCTGCCGTTGCTGGGGCAGGATCCACGCAAGACGTATCGCATGGGCATCATGGGTGGGACGTTCGACCCTATACACAACGGCCATCTGGTCGCAGCGGAGCAGGCGTTTGACGATCTGGGGCTTGACGTCGTGGTCTTTATGCCGGCGGGACGCCCTGCCTTCAAGCAGCATAAGCATGTGACATCCGGAGAAGACCGCTACGCGATGACGTTGCTCGCCACGTCCGACAATCCCCATTTTCATGCGAGCAGATTTGAAGTGGATCGCGAGGGTATCACCTATACCGCTGAAACTCTTGAGCACCTGAGCAAGATCTATCCCAAAAATGTGGAGTTCTACTTCATTACGGGCGCAGACGCCATCGCTGAGGTTGTTTCTTGGAGAGACGCATACAAGATTGCGCATCTTGCCCACTTGGTGGGAGCGACACGGCCTGGATATGACTTGGCAAATGCGAAGCGGGCAATTCTTCAGTCTGGCCTCGGTTTTGACGTGACCTATCTGGAAGTGCCTGCACTCGCGATTTCGTCAAGTTATTTACGTGCTCGTGTGGAAGCCGCACAGAGTTTGCGCTATCTTACTCCTGACCAAGTCACTGGGTATATCCATAAGCATCATCTGTATGGAGTCCGTCCTAGCCGTTACGGCTCCTCGGAGCTTCAAGGGCCGACGGATATCCAGGGCACACAGCGCAGTGAGGAATAGGTGAGAGATGGCAAAGAAGACGGTTTCTGTCTCAGACGAACTCTGGCGACCAAGGGAGAACGAGAAGGTGGATTACGAGCCGTGGCAGAGGCTTACCCTCATGCGGCTTGAATCAGATACGCGTACGCAGCTCGCGTCACGGCAAAAGAGGCTCGACCACTCGCTTTCGGTCGCCAAGACTGCGGAGCACCTGGCAGTGCTCTATGGTGTGAATCCTTTCTTGGCGCGTGCAGCTGGATTGCTTCACGACTGGGACAAGGTCGTGCCGAAAGACGAGCTGCTTGAACGAGCGAGATACTTTGGGATCGATCTTGGCGTTCCTCTGGAAAGCGTGGAGCCTCTTTTGCATGGGATGGTTGCGGCAAGGGAATTGCCCGACCGATATCCCCATCTGCCTCGGGAGATATGGCATGCCATCGCCTGTCATACTTCGGCTGCTGAGGACATGGGTCCGCTTGACATGGTCTTGTTTGTGGCAGACGGAATCGAGCCCTTGCGTAGGGATAGTCCCGGCATCGCGCAAACGCGCTCCTTGGTGGGTAAGGTATCGCTTGAGGACTTGTTTTGGAATGCGTTCGTGGGCGGGCTCGTATACGTTTTGGAAACGGGTAGATACCTGTATCCCCGCGCCATAGATATTTACAACTCGCTGGCCCTCGCACGTCAAAGGCGCAGGGTCTAGCTCAGGGATTCAGCTCATAGGCTTTGAAGAAGGATGGCTACATGGCAACCACACCGTTTGAGATTGCACGCATTGCCGCCAAGGCGGCAAGTGGCAAAAAGGCGACGGACATCACACTGCTCGACCTGCGCGGGCTTTCCGATGTCTGCGACTACTTTCTGATATGTACCGCGGCAAATGCGCGCATGCTATCGTCTGTCGTGGACGAGATCGAGGAGAAGGTAAAGAAAAACACCGGGATCGGACCTCTGTCCCATGAAGGTCGTGCTGGCTCAAGCTGGGTCCTGCTCGACTATGCGTCCGTGGTGGTTCATGTGTTTTTGCCTGAAACGCGCGACTACTATCGACTTGAGCGCCTCTGGGGGGATGCGCCTCAAGTCGAGCTCGAAATCGAGGAAGATGAGTAAGCGCATACCGGGACAAGCGCCGTGCTCAGGCAGTCCTCGTTCCTGCGAAACAATGCGCGGCTGCTTTCTATGTGCTCCCCGCGGATTCGATGCTTGCTTAGGGGCAGGTGCGTGTGGTAAGGCGCATCTGCCTTGCTAGAGCCTGAAGTCTCGGCCATAGGTGATGGCATCCTTGCCAAAGCGCTTGCGCAGCTGATCCGTCACCTCAGAGAGCTTCGAGCTCGAAGAATCCTGTGGGACCTCGTCAAAGAGACTCAGTTGCTGAGATGGCGCATCGAAACCACTGATCGCCACCCCGACGAGTCTCACGGGCGTGCCTTCGTGCCACAGCTGCGGCAGAAGGCCCCGTGCTACGGGACCAAATACATGCTCGTCGTTTGTGGGGGCGGAGAGCTGCCGTTGCGCCGTGTGCGTGTGGCTTATGTCAAACTTGAGCTTCAAAGTGATGTGCGTGCCTTGGAGCTCCTTTGCCCTCAACCTTTCGCCGACGAGTTCTGAGACATGTCCTATGGCAGCGTGAAGCTCTTCTGTGGTGGTGAGATCGCGTGCAAAGGTACGTTCGTTCGACACGGACTTTGCCTCTTCGTGTAGCGCGGCGGGCTTCACGCGGCTCCTCTCCTTGCCGGATGCGCGCATGACCAGCCTCGGCCCCGCCACGCCAAGTCGTGCCTGCATCTCGTCGGGTCGCTGCCGTGCGAGGTCGCCAAGGGTATGTATCTGCAAGGCGCTGAGCGTCTGCTCGGTGGCCTTGCCGATGCCAGAGAGGGCTCGAACGGGCAGCGGTGCCAAAAAAGACGCCTCGGTATGGGGCAACACGACGGTAAGGCCACGAGGTTTCTCTCGTTCGGATGCGATCTTTGCCACGGTCTTGGAAGTGCCCAGGCCAATCGAGCAGGTGACGCCTAGATCGGCTACACGTCGCTGGATACGCCGGCATATGTCTATGGGATTCTCACGCGAGAACCTGCCGGGCGTCACGTCAAAGAACGCCTCATCCACGGACACCTGCTCCACCAGGGGCGTCTCTGCGAGGACGATTTCCATGACGCGTCTGCTCATCTCGTGGTAGCGACTGAAGTGTCCCTTGGTCCAGATTGCTTGGGGGCACAGACGCTTGGCCTGAAAGGAGGGCATGGCAGAATGCACGCCAAAGGCGCGCGCTTCGTAACTTGCGGTGGAGACGACTCCACGGCGTTCGGCCGACCCGCCCACGATGACAGGTCTGCCCCGCCATTCAGGATGGTCTAGCTGCTCCACCGAGGCAAAGAAGGCGTCGAGATCGAGCAGGCCTATAGCCGGTCCTTCCCAAGCCCCAAAAGAAGATGCGCCGGTGGTACGCCTCTGATCATCCATGACGCTAGGAGATGGTGGGCAGGACTACGGTGAAGGTAGTTCCTGATGCTTCGTTGCTGGTGACGGAGATGGTGCCTCCGTGCGAGTTGGCGATACCCTGGGCTATGGCAAGTCCAAGTCCGAATCCACCCGTCTTCGCGTCGCGGCTGCGGGCCTTGTCGGTACGATAGAATCGCTCAAAGACGTGTGGCAGGTCCTCGGGATCGATGGTATTGCCAAAGTTGTTTACGGCAAATGTGCAGCGTCGGCTGTCGTGCGAGAGATTCACCCTCACGGGCGATCCCTTTGCGGAGTACTTGCAGGCGTTGTCTATGAGAATCTTGCAGAGACGTTCGAGCCATTCGGGGTCGCCGCTTACCCTGACGCCCTCTTCGATGCTCTCTTCTATGGACGTGCCTCTCTCGAAGGCGATGGCATCGAACTCCAGTGCCGCATTCTCCACCATGGCCGAGAAGTCCACGGGCACCTTCTGCATGACGCCTTGGGATCCCGCGACGGTCTCGTCGGTCCTGGCCAACTCAAGAAGCTCCTCCACGAGGTTCTTCATGTGGGTTGATTCGTCTGAGGTGCTCTCGATCCACCTTCGCGACTCTTTGGGGATGTTTGGGTCTGAGGCGAGAATCTGGTTGTTTGCGATGATGACGGCCAAAGGAGTCTTGAGCTCGTGCGACGCGTCGGCAACGAAACGGCGTTGCTGGTTCCAAGCCTCCTCCACTGGCTTGACTATCCATATGGACAGCCCGACCGAGATGATGAGCATCACTCCGAGCGCCGCCAGAATGATTACCAAGTCCTTGATGGCGAGGGTCTGTAACCCGATGTCCACGGCGGAGGTGTCGGCAATCGCTATGCGCCATGCCCCGCTTGAGCGCTGAAGCTTATGCCACGCAAGGTGGTTCGAGGTGTCCCAATCGCAGCTCTTGTCTGAAGCGATCGCCGTATTGACGAGGCTTCTGAGCGTGTCGGGGTCTATGATGAGGGGGACGTCGTTTGTGGCGAGGATGACACCGTTTGCGTCGATGTCTATCGCGAGCACCAGCATGTTTGCCTTGCGGGCGTTCTTTGGACTCATGCTTTCGCCGTTCGGCTCTTCTTCGTCCTGCATGGTGATCTTTGGCAAGTCAAACATACTTCCCTGCACGGCTCTCTCAAGGGCCTCGTGCGTTATGTCGTGCTGTGTCTGCCACGCCGATATGAAACTCCCGCTCAAGACAGTGATAAGCACGATTCCTACCAGCGCCATGATGACAAGGACGAATTTGCGCCTGAGGCTCTTTAGCATGCTGCTCCTCCCGATCGACAAACTCATTATACGTATGCAGCCAAGCAAAATCGCCGCAAAAACCCCGTGTGGTAGCGCCCCCATACGTCGGCAGGACGAGTGACCGACGCCCGGCGCACCCCACGGGGTTTACAAGGCTTCTTGAAAAAATCTCAGCCGAGGACCTCGAGCCTGTAGCCTAGCATGCGCAATGTGGTGATCTGCACTTTGGAATGGAGATGGTTCATCTTTTTGCGGAGGAAGGAGATGTATGCCTCCACAGAGTTCTCGGAAGCCTCAGCGCTACCTCCCCACACACGCATAAGCAGGTCCTGCTTCGAGACTACGCGGGCATTTGAGCTCATCAGCATGCGCATGACCTCGAACTCCTTGCCAGAGAGATGCACCGACTTATCATCGCAGCTGAGGTCATGAGTGGTGAGGTCGAGTCTCAGGTCGCCAAATGACGCCTCTTCGATTACCACGTCACCGGTGCGTCTCGTAAGCGCCCGCAACCGTGCGAGGAGCTCTGGGGTCTCAAACGGCTTCGTCATGTAGTCGTCTGCGCCTGCGTCGAGGCCATCCACCTTGTCGCTTGTGGAGGTGCGAGCGGTGAGCATGAGCACGGGCGTCGAGATGCCTGCCCTGCGCGTCTCGCGCACGACGTCGAGTCCGCTCATGCCTGGAAGCATGAAATCCAAGACGATGGCATCGTACATACCGCTCTTTGCAAGGGTAAGCGCGGTCGTGCCATCATAGGTCACATCCGTTTTCATACCTTCCGCTTTGAGAATCTCGCAGATCGCGTCGGCGAGGTTTCGTTCGTCTTCTACAACCAAAACGTTCATTTTGTATCCCTTCGTCGTGCGGTCAGAAAAAACAATCACAAACATTCAGACGGCTTAAGTGCTCAGTGACATGTTACTCATACATCCTTAATTTCTGCTGAAATTCTGCATACTTCATGAGTTCTATACAGATTTGCAGGTGTATTCAGCAGGCATGAACTAGCCTGAGTCATATGGGTGAAGTTTTGAGTCATAAATATGAAGCATAAGTTCATATTTCGAGAATTGACTATGCGAGGCCTGCAGCGCATGACGACGTGGCACGTCAGATGCCCAAGAATCATGCGGGCGCGGAACGCACTGCGTGGGTTTGTTTGCCGCAGTGGGGAGGCCGCGCTTGAGGCTTGGGCGCATTCGTACGGTGCTCTGATGGAGGAAAATGTGGCATTTCACAAAAACTGCAGCTCCAAACGCTTCGAATTGGTCGTAAGATGATACACTGCTTGTTTGGCTAGGCGACGCAGCCGCATCCGTACCCATCCGCGTCGCATCTTGTATGGAGGAGTTTTCGTTGGCAGTTAAGATTCGTCTGGCACGCCATGGTGCCAAGAAGCGTCCGTTCTACCGTATCGTCGTGGCCGATGGCCGCATGCCCCGTGACGGGCGCTACATCGAGCTTGTGGGTCGCTATAATCCCGTCTCCAGCCCCAAGCTGATCGACATCGATCTCGAGCGTGTGGATGCTTGGATTGCTCAGGGCGCTCAGCCCACCAGTGCCGTATCTCACCTGATCGCCATCGCCCGTGGCGAGAAGCCCCTTCCCGAGAAGAAGGACAAGCTCTCCAAGAAGGCTGCGGCAAAGGCCGCGGAGGCTGCGGAGTAGACGTGGCTGAAGAGAGCATGGTAGAGGCTGAGGAGCTTGAGGAAGAGATGCCGTCCGACAAGGTCGCTGATCTTGTGGAGTACATCGTTTGCGGTCTTGTAGACGATGAAGACGCTGTCTCGCTCGATGTGACTGACGGTGAGGAAGGATCGCTCATCGAAGTTTCTTGTGCCGAAGCTGACGCTGGCAGGATCATTGGTAGGAGGGGTCGCACCATCAAGGCGATTCGCACGCTGGCCCGGGCGCTTGGTCAGCGAGTGGGAACCTCCGTAGAAGTCGAGATTCTGGGATAGAAGCCTTGAGTCAAGCTTATCGCGCCATAGCCTGCATTCAGAAAACGCATGGACGCAACGGGGAGGTCGTCGTGGTTCCCACGCACGGCCTCCCGTTGCTGTTGCATGCGGGACTCGACGTTGTGGTGGTCCCTCCGGCGCTCAAGGGTCCGCGTCATTTCAATGTCGTGTCCTGCGTGGATGCGCGCGGCGGGCAGCTCATAGCGCTCGAAGGCATACAGTCCATAGGGCAAGCTGCGAAGCTCGTCGGCAAGACGCTTCTTGCACGTGCGAGTGACCTTCCTCGGGACTATGTGCTTCACGATGCAGACAATCTCGTTGGCCGAGAGGTGATCGATGCCACATGGGGTCTCCTTGGCGAGATCTGCGAGGTCATGCGCGGTCCCGCGCATGACGTATGGGTTGTGCATGGGGGCTACGGCGAGGTGCTCGTCCCCGTCGTTGAGAGCATGGTGCGCGCATGGGAGAATGACGGTCCCGTGATGGTGGATCTGCCTCGAGGATTGGTGAAGGAGGACGCTGATGATACGCTTTGACATCCTGTCGGTATTCCCCGACATCTTCGAGTCGTATCTCACTGCCTCCATCATGGGCCGCGCGCGCAATGCCGCCATCTACGAATACCATGCGTATGACTTGCGTGACTGGACCCACGACCGCCATCGCACGGTAGATGACGCGCCCTTTGGCGGAGGTCAAGGTATGCTCATGAAGCCAGCTCCCATCTTTGAGGCGGTCGAGGCCATAGACAAGATGGCGGAGGGCAAGCCGCATACGGTTTTCTTCTCGCCGTGTGGCAGGCCATTCGACCAGGAGGTCGCTCAGAGACTGAGCGAGCTGCCGCGCATTCTCTTCGTATGCGGTCGCTACGAGGGCATGGACGAGCGCGTGTACGAGCTGGCAGACGAGACGCTCTCGCTTGGTGACTTCGTGCTCACGGGTGGCGAGCTGCCGGCGCTCTGCGTCATGGATGCCGTCGTGCGGCTGCTGCCTGGGGCGCTCGGCGACGAGATGAGCGCGAAGGACGAGTCCTTCTCGAAGGGTCTTCTGGAATACGCACAGTACACACGTCCCGCTTCATACGCGGGTAGAGAGGTGCCAGCGGTGCTGCTTTCTGGCGATCACGCGCGTATCGCCGCGTGGAGAAGAGAGAACGCGGTGGAACGTACGGCGCAGTGGCGTCCCGACCTGCTCGAAGGTGCACAGCTCACCGAGAGTGAGCGTGCCCTGGCCCAAAAGATTATGCATGCAGACGATTGCGAGGAGGTGTAGTGTCGTGAAGAACGAGGATGCGCCAGTAGAGCATGAGAGCACATCCGAAAGCGAGGGTAAGCGCGACCTACGAAAGGTCGGCTTGGATTGGGGCTTGACGCTCGCCATCCCCATAGTCATTGCGCTCTTTGTGCACGCATTCGTGTTGGAGGCGTTCATCGTGCCTACCGGCTCTATGCTCAACACCATCCAGCTCAACGATCGCGTGTGGGCGGAGAAGGTGTCCTATCACTTCAAGTCCCCGAGTCGGGGCGAGGTCGTGCTCTTTGCCAGCCCCTCGGAGGAGGGTGTCACCTTGCTGAAGCGCGTCATTGCCACGGAAGGCCAAACGGTGGACCTAGTAAACGGCAAAGTCGTGGTGGACGGCGAGGTGCTTGACGAGCCGTACGTCGAAGGTCGTGCGTCATACGAGCTGAACCACTATGCGCCGGGCGTACAACCGATTTCTTATCCATTCGTCGTGCCCGAGGGCCATCTTTGGCTCATGGGTGACAACAGAACCAATTCGCTCGACTCTCGCTATTACGGGGCGATTCCCGTCTCCAGTTTGATCGGACGAGCGTTTTGCACATACTGGCCACTAAACCACGCCCGTTTGCTCTAGGTGTGGATACGCAACGAGGAGATGCTAGACACATGGCACAAGAGCCGCTTACATTCCAAGACATGATCTTGGCACTCGAGAGGTACTGGGCCGACCAGGGGTGCACGGTCATGCAGCCGTACGACTCCGAAGTGGGAGCCGGCACCTTTCACACCGCCACTACGCTGCGAAGCCTTGGACCGGCGGCGTGGCGCACCTGCTACGTACAGCCCTGCCGTCGGCCTGCGGACGGTCGCTATGGAGAGAATCCAAACCGCATGCAGCATTACTATCAGTTCCAAGTGATTCTGAAGCCTTGCCCCGCCGACTCGCAGGACCTGTATCTCGGCTCGCTTGAAGCCATAGGTCTCGACCCCAAGCTGCATGACGTACGCTTTGTGGAGGACGACTGGGAGAGCCCCACGCTGGGTGCATGGGGTCTTGGCTGGGAAGTGTGGCTCGACGGCATGGAGGTCACGCAGTACACCTATTTCCAGCAAGTCGGTGGTCTGGAAGTGGATCCCGTGCCGGTGGAGATCACCTACGGCCTGGAGCGCATCGCCATGTACATTCAGGGCGTCGACTCGGTGTATGACCTGGTGTGGTCGGTATTGCCCGACGGCACGCCCATGACGTATGGTGACGTCTTCCATGAGAACGAGTATGAGTTCAGCTGCTACAACTTCGAGGTGGCGAACGTGGAGGTCATGCGTCGTAAGTTTGACGAGTATGAGGCCGAATGCCACGCGTGCCTTGAGGCCAAGCTGCCACTGCCCGCATACGACTGTGTGATGAAATGCAGCCACGCGTTCAACATTCTGGACGCGCGCGGCGCCATTTCTGCGACCGAGCGCGCAAACTACATCTTGCGTGTACGCGACGTGGCCAAGGCGTGCTGCGAGGCATATCTCGCGCTTGTTGCCTCGAAGGAAGATACGCACAAGAAGGAGGTGGCCTAGCCATGGCCGATACCCGTGACTTCCTGCTGGAGATTGGCTGCGAGGAGATGCCCTCCGCACCGCTCATGAAGGCCCAAGACCAGCTGGGCAAGCTTGTACACAAGGGTCTCGCCGACGCAGGGCTTGCGCACGGCAAGGTGCGCACGCTCTCCACTCCGCGACGCCTGGCGGTCATGGTCGATGCGTGCGCCACGGCCACCGAGGAGATTCACGAGGTGGTGCGCGGTCCTAAGTCTGCCATCGCCTTCGACGCCGAGGGCAACCCCACGCGCGCCGCCGAGGGCTTTGCGCGCAAAAACGGCACGACCGCCGCAGGGCTCGTGCGCCGCGTGGAGGCGGACGGCAACGAGTACGTGTTTGCCGAGAAATACATCGCCTCGGTGTCGGCGATCGAGCTCTTGTCGAGCCTTTGTGAGAAGACTATCGGAGCCATTCAGTGGCCAAACTACCGTAGCCAGAGGTGGGGGAGCGAGCATCAGACCTTCGTGCGTCCCATCCGTTGGATTTGCGCGTTGCTCGGTGCGGACGTCATACCCGTGCGCTATGCCGACGTCGTGAGTGGAAACACCACGCGGGGGCATCGTGTCCTTGGTGCAGGCGAGCATGTGGTGGCCGAGCCTGCCGTGTACGAGCAGGTGCTCGAAGACGCGTTTGTTCTCGGGGAAACCCGTCGTGCCGAGGTCATTCGCGAGGGAATCGCCAAGTTGGAGCAAGAGCGTGGTGGTGCGCATGTGGACACGCCCAGGGGTACCTTTGACGAAGTGGTGAACCTCTGTGAGTGGCCGACGCTCGTGGTGGGGGAGTTCGACGAGGAGTTCTTGTCGGTCCCGCACGAGATCATCGTCGAGGCAATGCTCAAACACCAACGCTACTTCCCCGTATATGCTCCGGACGGGAAGCTCACGCGTGAGTTTGTGATCGTGTCGAACGCCGACCCACGGGTAAACGACATCGTGCGCGCAGGAAACGAGAAGGTCGTTCGTCCGCGCCTGGACGATGCGAAGTTCTTCTATGACGAGGACCTCAAGGTGGGCCTCTCGGCGTTTCGCGAGCGACTGGCACATGTCGTGTTTCAAAAGAAACTCGGTACCGTGCTGCAGAAGTCCGAGCGCATGGAGGCCATCGCGGAGTCGGTGGCTCGCCAGTCTGGCGCGGGGGATGCGGCGACCGAGCTCGCGGTGCGGGCGGCGCATCTTGCGAAGGCCGACCTCGTAAGCCAGGCGGTCGTAGAGTTCACGAGCCAGCAGGGCATCATGGGAGGTTACTACGCAGCCGCTCAGGGAGAGGACGAGGCGGTCGCTACCGCCATCTCCGAGCACTACCGCCCGCGTTTCGCCGGCGACGAGCTTCCGAGCACCATCGTGGGCAAGGCAACGGCCATCGCCGACAAGCTCGATACCATCTGCGGAATGTTTGCCATCGACGAACCGCCTACCGGTTCGGCGGACCCCTTTGCAGTGCGTAGGAGCGCCATCGGCGTGATCGCCATGCTGCGCACCGTGCCGGGCGTATCGCTACGCGAGCTCATAGACGTCGCATTGAAGGGCTACGTGGCACAAGGCCTTGAGTTCAAGAAGGACGAGGTCGCGTCCAAGGTCGAAGCGTATTTCCTGGGCCGTCTGAGTGCCATCGCGCGTGACGAAGGCGCTGAGCCCGATACCATCAAGGCCGTGGCAGACACAGGCGTCTGCGATCCCGTGGCATTCCTTGGCCGTGTGCAGGCGCTGGGTCGTGCGCGCAAGACGCAGCGCGAGGTGTTTGACGATCTCGCCACCGCCTATGCGCGCGCGAGTCACTTGGCCGACGCCACGCTGGGCATCGATGTGGACGAGTCCCTCTTGGGGGAGGCAGAGCTGTCGCTGCTCTCTGCGGTGGATGCCGGATCTGCTGCTGTGCAGGAATCAATAAAGGCTGGTGAGCTCGATGAGGCCATAGCGGCGCTTGCCCGCCTGCGCGAGCCGATCGATCGCTTCTTCGAAGACGTGCTGGTCATGGACAAGGACGAGATGGTGCGCAACAACCGTCTTCGTCTTCTCAACCGCTTTGAGAACGCGTTCTCCGGCATCGGCAACATAGGAGCCATGGCGAAGATCAAGAAGTAGACTTGAAAGGCACGCAAATGGATGGCTCCTTTTGCGTGCCTGACGAAAACACTTTTGAGAATTGATTATGGAGAATGCGTAAAGCAAGTACTCTCGCCGAAATTAGTATGCCAATCGACCCATTTAAGGGTGACGTTCATGTTTTGCTCGTGGATACTAAGGTATAGCGTTGTGCTTATATGAAAAAGGTCTGGAAATATCGCGCGATGGCCTTATGGTCGGGCGCGGAAACGAGAGGAGAAACCAATGGCCAGTCTCGATTTGAGCACCGACGAGGTCGTCGAGGACATCAAACCCATCGTGCTCGTTATATCCGACGCTCGTGGTGACACCGCTTACAGTGTAGTAGTGGCTGCGGCAGCTCAGTACGAGGTCGATGCGCTCGACATCTCCCGACTCTCTGACGCAACGTCCGTGAAGCAGGTAGAGGAGTTCTTGGATCAGCAGGAGCAGGGCCGCCCGATGGCTGTGTTCCACACCTTCGTAGACGAGCGTCTTCGTCGAGACGTACGTCATGAGCTCGTGCGCCGCGGCATCCCCTCCATTGACCTGCTCGGACCTGCCGTGACCGTACTCTCCACCCTCACCGGTGAAGAGCCCTCCAACGCCGTCGGCGCTCTGCGCGATCGTCTTTCCTCAAACGTTGGCTAGCGTTTGTTGGCATCTGTTTTTTCGAGACCCTCCTTCTCGGGGGGTCTCT
>CACXZL010000018.1 GCA_902772085.1 uncultured Coriobacteriaceae bacterium
CACGCCGCCGACGATCTGCGCCGGTCGTTCGAAGCGCGAGCCAAACAAGTGCCCCACCAACACACCCACGAGCGAGAGCACGAAGGTCACCACGCCTATGATGAGCACGGAGGGCACAATCTCCACGTTGAGCGCAGCCAGCGATATGCCCACCGCAAGAGCATCGATGGAGGTGGCGACCGCCAGCATGAGGAACTCGCCCCATGCGACGCGGTCAACCACCCCGCTCTCCTCTTCCTCGCCACGCACCGCATCCAGAATCATCTTGCCCCCGATGAACCCGAGAAGGACAAAGGCGATCCAATGGTCCACAGGCTCTATGAGCCACAAGAACTGGCTTCCCAGAAGCCAGCCGATCACGGGCATCCCGGCCTGGAAGACGCCGAAAAGCAGTGCAAGCACCAGCGCCACGCGCACGTTGAGTCGGCGCATGCCCAGCCCCTTGCACACCGACACGGCAAAGGCGTCCATTGACAAGCCCACGGCTATAAGCTGCGGATCAGGCTGGAAGGGGTGCTCGCCACAGTCGATGCCCTCTGCGCGTGGATAGTCCGGAATCACCTTGCCCAAGAGCCTCTCTATGTCGCGCAAGCTGAGGTACTCGTCCTCGGCACAAAGCGTAAGCGCCCATCCCCGCTTTCCCGCTCGGCCGGTACGACCTATGCGATGGATGTAGTCTTCCGGATCTCGCGGAACGTCGAGATTTACCACATAGGACACTTCTGGTATGTCTATGCCACGCGCCAGGACATCCGTGGCAAGCAGCACGTCCACTTCGCCTGCCGCAAACTGTGCGAGGGCTCTCATGCGCTGGCTCTGCTTACGATCGCCATGTATCGCAGCGCAGGAGAATCCCTTACGCCGCAACGTGCTGCACAGATGATCGGCTCTGTGCTTCCCTCGCACAAACACAATCACGCGCTTTGCTCCCTCGCGGCGCAGCACACCCACCAGCACGCGCTTCTTTGCCTGCGGCTCCACACCCAGCACGTACTGCCGCACCGTTTTTGCCGTCGTGCCCTTGGGTGCGATTTGCACGCGCACGGGATCGTGGATCAACGTCCTCGTAGCACCTAGCACCTCATCGGACAATGTCGCGGAAAAGAGCATCGTCTGGCGTTCGAGGGGAATCTGTCTCACGATCTTGCGTACGTCAGGCAGAAAGCCCATGTCGAGCATGCGGTCCGCCTCGTCGAGCACCAGTACACCCACGCCTCTCAGGTCACAGCAACACTGGTCCAGCAGGTCTAGGAGCCTGCCCGGAGTCGCCACTAGCAGGTCGCAGCCCTTCGACAGCGCGGCCTTCTGGGGCTCGTAGCTCACGCCACCCACAACGGTCACGACACGATGACTGGTACGACCCGCAACGGTCTTCGCCACATCGGCTATCTGCTGCGCAAGCTCTCTCGTAGGGGTCACCACGAGCATCAGGGGTCCCTCACGCTTGCGCGCATGGCCAAGCCGATCGAGTGCCGGCAGCACAAACGCGGCCGTCTTGCCCGTACCCGTCTGCGCAGCCGCCATGATGTCGCGACCCTCCAAAACGGCAGGTATCGTACGTATCTGCACGGGAGTTGGATGCTTGTAGCCCAAATCCCCTACAGCCACCAGCGTAGTCTTACCGAGTCCCAACTCCTCGAAAGACGTCACACCGGTCTCGTGCGTCTCGCTCTCCATGTGCCATCCTTTCCCTACCGCACTGACTTGACCCACCATCCTACCCCTAAGAAAGGGGCTGCACCAAAAGTCCCTGACTGAGCAGCATCCCACGGCGCCCAAGTCGGCTCAGCACGTTCCGAAATCAGCTGCAACCAGAATTCGGCGAGCGGGCAAATCAAAGCAAATCGTATGGAGAATTTTTCTCTGCCGAATTTTTTCAGTTGAAGTATCTATGTATCGGTCAACAAATTACGCCTTTTCGACCTGCGGTTACGCGGGTTATCTACAGCCTATCAACGACTTCTCAACAGTATCTTGTGGTTTTCATCTCGTTTCAACACAAGAAGTTGTGGCATAGTATTGCTCGAAACAAAATATAGGGCATCAAACGCACAAACGCAGCACCCAGAAACTAAATCATCATGGGGGAGGTGCTAGGCCCCTCATCCATGTACTTGCACCTGTTATCACGATGCGGAGGAAGGGAGAAGCGGGATGAAGATCATCAAACGCAACGGTTCGGAGGTCACTTTCGATACCGGCAAGATCGTCAACGCCATCACCGGTGCAAACAGTGACGCGCCCGAGGAGGTGCGCCTCACCGAGCGCGAGATCCAGTTTGCAGCGCTCAACGTGGAAGACCAGTGCGCCGCCGCCGGACACACCGTCACGGTGGAAGAGGTGCAAGATCTCGTAGAAGACCAGCTCATGGCTCTCGACCACTTCGAAGTTGCCCGTCGCTACATCATCTATCGTTATCTGCAAAACCAGAAGCGCCACAAAAACACGACCGACGACAAGATCCTCACCCTCATCGAGTCAAACAACGAAGAAGTCAAGCAGGAGAACTCAAACAAGAACCCCACGGTGGTCTCCGTCCAGCGCGACTACATGGCCGGCGAGGTCTCCAAGGACCTCACCATGCGCGAGCTTCTGCCCCAAGACGTGGTGGATGCCCACAACGCCGGCATCATCCACTTCCATGACTCCGACTACTTCGCGCAGCACATGCACAACTGCGACCTTGTAAACCTCGACGACATGCTGCAAAACGGCACCGTCATCTCCGGCACGCTCATCGAACGCCCGCACTCCTTCTCCACCGCCTGCAACATCGCGACCCAGATCATCGCGCAGGTCGCCAGCTGCCAGTACGGCGGGCAATCCATCAGTCTCACGCATCTCGCGCCCTTTGTGGACGTGAGCCGAAAGAAGATTCGCCGTTCGGTCTACGCCGAGATGCAGACGGTCGGCTACCACGCCTCGCCAGAGCAAATCACCACCATGGTGGAGAAGCGACTGCGCGAGGAGGTCGCCCGCGGCGTGCAGACTATCCAGTATCAGGTCGTCACGCTCATGACCACGAACGGCCAGGCTCCCTTCATCACCGTGCTCATGTACCTCAACGAGGCCCGCAACCCCCAGGAGAAGGCCGACCTTGCCCTCATCATCGAGGAGATGCTCAAGCAGCGTCACCAAGGCGTAAAGAACGAGAAGGGCGTCTGGATCACGCCCGCCTTCCCCAAGCTCATCTACGTATTGGAAGAAGACAACGTCCGCGAGGGAAGCCCCTACTTCTACCTCACGCAGATGGCCGCCAAGTGCACAGCCAAGCGCATGGTGCCCGACTACATCTCCGAGAAGATGATGCTCAAGCTCAAGATAAACGGCAACGGCGACGGCGACTGCTATACCTGCATGGGTTGCCGCTCGTTCCTCACGCCCGACCGCAGCGGCAACGGCTACGACAACGTCGCACGCGCAGGCAACTACGAGCCGGGAAAGCCCAAGTACTACGGTCGCTTCAACCAAGGCGTCGTCACCATAAACCTCCCCGACGTGGCCCTTTCCTCTGGTCGCGACGTGCAGAAGTTCTGGCAGGTCTTTGACGAGCGTCTGGACCTGTGCCATCGCGCTCTGCGCTGCCGCCATGAGCGCCTGCTCGGCACGCTCTCCGACGCCGCCCCCATCCTCTGGCAGCATGGTGCCCTCGCCCGCCTCGGCAAAGGTGAAAAAATCGATCCTTTGCTCTACGGCGGCTACTCCACCATCAGCCTGGGCTACGCCGGTCTCTACGAGTGCGTGAAGTACATGACGGGCTACTCGCATACCGATCCGCACGCGACCGAGTTTGCGCTCTCCATCATGCAGCACATGAACGACCGCTGCGCCGAGTGGAAGGCCGCGGAAGACATCGACTACTCCATCTACGGCACGCCCATCGAGTCCGTGACCTACAAGTTCGCCAAGTGCCTGCAACGCCGCTTCGGCATCGTCCCCGGCGTCACCGACAAGGGCTACATCACAAACAGCTACCACGTCCACGTCACCGAGGAGATCGACGCCTTCACCAAGCTGCAGTTCGAGAGCACATTCCAGCACCTCTCCCCCGGCGGAGCCATCTCCTACGTCGAGGTACCCGACATGCAAGACAACCTCGAGGCCGTCATCGGCGTCATGCAGTTCATCTACGACCACATCATGTATGCCGAGCTAAATACAAAGAGCGACTATTGCCAGGTATGCGGCTTCGACGGGCAGATAAGCATCGTGGAGGACGACGGCAAGCTTGTGTGGGAGTGCCCGCATTGCGGCAACCGCGATCAGGCAAAGATGAACGTCGCGCGACGCACCTGCGGCTACATCGGCACCCAGTTCTGGAACCAGGGTCGCACCGAGGAGATCCGCGACCGGGTGCTGCATCTATAGGCCAGCCGTCCTCGACCCCCACCCGCCCCCTCTTCTCCGTGCTCAAACAGCTCGCTTACGCGAGAACTGCGCGCGGAGAAGAGGGGGCGGGTGGGGGTCGAGGACTTTCTTATGAGCAGAGCGCTGTCGTGGAAGGCCTGGGGCGTCCCTGGTTTCAGAACTGGGTGCCGATGGAGCGGCGGTAGGCGTCTGAATGGGGAGAAGAGAATGAACTATGCGGAGATAAAGACGTGTGACATCGCAAATGGGGTGGGGGTAAGGACCACGCTCTTCGTATCGGGATGCAGGCACAGATGTCGAGGGTGCTTCAATGCCGAGGCGTGGGACTTCGAGGCAGGCGAGCCGTTCACCCAGGCAGTGGCAGATGAGATTCTGCATTCACTCGAGCCGACCTATGTGACGGGCTTGTCGATACTGGGGGGCGAGCCCCTAGAACCCGAAAACCAGGAGGTGCTCGCACCATTCCTTGAGCGAGTCTGCACGGCAGCGCCAGATAAGACCATCTGGATGTGGACTGGCTTCACGTGGGATCAGCTGACCCGAGAGCCATCGCGCGCGCGCACGCAATACTTGGAGCGCATCCTCGCATGCCTAGACGTCCTCGTGGACGGGCCATTCGTTGAGGCTCAGAAGGACCTCATGCTGCGTTTTCGTGGATCGGCAAACCAGCGCCTCTTGGACGTGCCCGCATCCGTTGCCACGGGCATGGCCACAGAGTGGCACGACATTGACCTGTTTTCCACGCATGCATGGTAGGTTACAGTTCACGCCCATGGCCCCTATGCCAGCCAGCAAGTGGCTCCGCGCTCGCTTCGTGAGTCGCTGCTTACTGGCATGCGCAGAGGCCAGGGGTGTGAACTGTAACCATGGCAATGTGCAAACCCCCCGTGGGTTTTGTGCACTATTCCCATTCATAACTGATAGAGTGTAAGATGTAGGCAACCAATGAGCGTGCATTAACGGAGCATATATGCAGCAGAAATCAAAGCCGTCGCGCATCGGTGGCATCGATGGCCTCAGGGCGCTGAGTATCGTTGCTATTCTTATATACCATCTTAACTTGCCTTGGCTTCCGAGCGGACACATGGGCGTCGTGGTTTTCCTCGTACTCTCAGGTTATTTTGGCACCACCACATTGGTCCGCTCGCTCAACAAGGACACCCAATCGCTTCCCGTGAAACTTGGAAGCATCTGGGGTCGGAGGCTCTTGCGCATTGTGCCTTCCGTCGTAGCGCTCGTGGCAGTCGTCGGCACCCTCTGTGCCGTCTTCAATCACGTCCTGCTCACAAAGATGCGCCCCGACGTCCTACCGTCACTCGCATTCTTTCTCAACTGGTCCTACATCATACGCAACGTCTCGTACTTCGACATGATAGGTGGTACCTCTCCGCTGCTACACCTGTGGTATATAGGCGTCGACCTGCAGTTCTTCTTGGCATGGACGCTCGCACTTGCAATCCTGCTCAAAAGGGGGAGGCGTTTTGCAAGGGTATGCGCCCTTCTTCTGGCCGTCGTCTCGGCGGTCTGCATGGCGTTGCTCTACGTACCACAAGCGGATCCGAGTCGCGTCTACTACGGCACCGACACCCGTGCCTTCTCGCTGCTCTTGGGGTCGTGGCTGGCGCTGGCATTCCCGCTCGGCGAGAGGCCCGAGGTTCTCGGGCGATTGTTTGTGAAGCCGGTATCGAAGAACGGAAGGCATACAGACGGCAGAGTGAAGGCCACCGTCACCTCCCAGCTGCTTGGCGTCATCGCCTTCGCCGGCATCGTTGCAGGCATGGCGCTCATCCCCGCCGACTCTGCGTTATGGTATCGTGGAGGAATGTTTGTCTTTTCGTTGGTTGCAACCTTCCTTGCAGCAGCCATGCTTGCGCCTGGCAGCATCCTCGCCGCCATACTGGGAATCGCGCCACTTCGCGCGTTGGGCAAGCGATCGTTTGCGCTGTACCTCTGGCACTACCCTATCATTCTGCTTATGGCGGCACAGATGTCCATCACGGTATGGTATCTACGTCTGGCTGCCGTAGTCGTCGCTTGCGTGGCGGCAGAGCTCTCCATGCGTCTCGTCGAGCAGTCGTACCCGTCGCTTCTCACCTCGCGCACACCACAGCAGGACGAGATCGTCAACGAAGAGAAGCCGCGCAAGAAGAGGAAGAAGAGCAAGTCCCAGACCCGCCAAGAGCGCAGGCGCCAACGCGCGCGAGAGCTCGAGCTTGCAAAACGCCAACAAGAGCTCAAGCGCAAAAGAATCTGCGCTGCCGTCTCAACCCTCATCGTTGCAGGCACCGGTGCCTTCACCTATCACGCACTCGCCACCACCCCCGACGCATCGCTTGTACCCGAAGAGTCGCTCGTGAGCACCGGCGTGGCGGCAAACCAGGCCATCGACGTCTCAGCTCGCAAGCAGCAGATCGAGAAAGAGAGCGGAAGCGCATCGAAGAACGACTCAGCGTCCAACTCCTCGAGCAACGCAAAAGCCACCGAGGAGGCGAAGGCCGAAACAGCTGCCAAGAAGAAGGCCGAAGCCGACGCGCAGAAAAAAGCCCAGGAGGAAGCAGCCAAACCCAAGGCGGTGACGGTCACCACATCCACCATTTTGCACGCTCCGGAGAGCGAACGATCAAAAGGCATTGTTGACCCACTGCTCATCGGCGACTCGGTGCCAGGCGACGCCGGAGACGACCTCGTACCAAACGGAGCCGGATGGGATACGCGCTTGCCCGACGCCCTCATAGACACGTTCATCGGGAGAAGTCCGTACCAGTCGCTCGAAGTGCTGCGTGGCTACATGAACCAGAACGTCATCGGCAAGATCATCGTGATGGCATGCTTCTCGAACTCCACGCCCAGTATCGAGACGCTCAACGCCATGGTGGAGGCAGCGGGATCAGAGCGTCAGATATTCCTCGTGGGAACGGTAAACCCCGACGGCTTCCAAGAAGAGGCGAACGCAAACCTGCAGGATACGGCCAGTCGTTTTGCAAACGTGCACTATGTGGATTGGCCAGCGGTCCTCGAAGGCCATCTGAAAGAGTACCTCTGGGCGGATGCCACTCACCTGCGTCCCGAAGGCGCAGCCGTGTACGTGCAGATGGTCGTGAACGCCATCGCGCAGGAAATGGTAAATGCTGGTGGTACCACCTCGGAGGGGTAAGCGCGACGCTGGCGCCACGACAGCGCGTAAATGAGGGGGTAGCATGCCTTTCCAAATCGTACGAAACGACATCACGCATATGCGTGTCGATGCCGTCGTAAACGCGGCAAACGAGCGGCTGCAGGCGGGATCAGGCGTTTGTGGAGCCATCTTTGCAGGTGCTGGGGACCTAGACCTGCAGGCGGCATGCGATACGATAGGACATTGCGACACGGGAAAAGCCGTCGTCACGCCCGGCTTTCGTCTTCCCGCCAAGCATGTGATCCATACCGTAGGACCCATCTGGCGCGGCGGCCACCATGGCGAGGAGCAGGCACTCAGAAGCTGTTATCGTTCCGCTTTGGCGCTTGCGCTCCAGTTGGGCGACGCCTCCATCGCGTTTCCGCTCATCTCGTCCGGCGCCTTCGGCTATCCCAAGTCCCAAGCCATCGACATCGCGCAGCAGGAGATACGCACCTTCCTCGAGCACCACGAGATGGACGTGTACCTCACCATCTACGACGCAGAGGCTCTCCACTTCGTGACGGAGCGGTTTGCGCGCATCGATCGGTTCATCGACGACGTGTATGTGCGTACGTCTCCCTTTACGCGAGGACATCCTGCTGAAGACGCCTACGCCCATCTCCCGGTCCAAGAGGACATGGCGCAATCGTCACCTCTCGGTAATGCCAAGGCATCCGAACTCCCATCACCTTCGCAGGCAGCTCGCCTCGGGTCGCCCGCAGCGGATGACACCGTGAGTTGGATGCCGGCGGCGCCTTCCCAAGCAGCTGGAAAGACACCAGGCAGCAGCGCGAAACGGCCGCAGAGAGTCGGGACGGGCTTCTTGAGGCGTCTGCTCAGCAATCTCGACGAGTCGTTCTCCACGACGCTGCTCCGCATGATCGACAAGCGCGGCCTCAAGGACAGCGACGTCTACAAGCGCGCAAACATGAGCCGTCAGCACTTCTCAAAGATTCGCAGCAACCCCGCATACCAGCCAAAGAAGCAGACGGTACTGGCGTTGGCGGTCGCGCTCGAGCTGCCTTTGGACCAGACGCGCCTTCTGCTTGAGCGCGCGGGATTTGCGCTCACGCACGCCGACAAGCGCGACGTAATCGTAGAGTACTTCATACGCGAAGGCATCTACGACATCTATGAGATAAACCTTGCTCTGTACGCCTACGACCTGCCACTGCTGGGTTAGCGCATGAACGCTGAAGAGAGAACGTCACTCGGCCTGAGAACGAGCATCGTGGGAATCGTTTGCAACTTGGTGCTCGTGCTCGCAAAAGGCGTCGCAGGCATCTTCGCGGGCTCGGTATCCATGGTGGCAGACGCCGCAAACAACCTCATGGATGCCGCCAGCAACGTAGTGACCCTTTTGGGATTCAAGCTCGCAAGCAAACCCGCAGACAAAGATCACCCCTACGGACACGGCCGATTCGAATACCTCGCAGGCTTGTTCATCGCGGTCCTGGTCATCGTGACGGGAATCGAGCTCGTCACGAGCGCCATCGATCGCATTCTTCATCCTGTCGAAATCAACTACACGGCACTGTCCCTTGCCTCGCTCGTGTTCTCTATCGTTGCGAAGCTCTGGCTCATGCGCTACAACGCGCGCGTGGGCACGCGCATCGATTCGCAAGCGCTCCTCGCGGCCGCACAGGATTCGAGGAACGACGCCTTGGCCACCTCCGCCGTTTTGGTCGGAGCCCTCCTCACGCGTTTCTTCAACGTGCCTGCCGATGGCCCTTTGGGAATTGCCGTTGGTGCGTTTGTCTTGTGGGGAGGCGTCCAGCTGGTTCGCGAGACCCTCAATCCGCTTCTCGGAAACCGTCCCGATCCCGAGCTGGTGGAGCGGGTACGCCAAAAAATCCTCTCCTATCCAGGGGTGCTGGGAACGCATGACCTCATGATTCACGACTACGGCCCAGGCCATCGCTTCGCCAGCGCCCATGTGGAGATGGCCGCCGAAGAGAATCCGCTCGTGACGCACGAGGTCATAGACCAGATCGAGCGCGACCTCCTCAGCTCCGAGGGGCTCGCCACCATCCTTCACTACGACCCCATCGTGACGAAGGGGCATGACAGCATGCGGGAAAGCGTGATTCAAGCAGTCTCGCGCATCGATCCGGAGCTCACGATCCACGACCTGGGCATCCAGCGAACGAACGATGGCCTCGTGCTCAAGTTCGACTGCGTACGGTCCTCGAAGGTCCATATGGGCGACGACGAGCTTCTACGGGCCATCGAAAAAGAGGTCCAGGCGTTGCTTCCTGACGCACATTGCTGCATTACGCTGGATTCAGGTTATGCACCCTGACGACATGTCCGTACGCCCACAATGTAGCCTGCCAGTTGACCAAAAGCCATCCCTCCTTCCGTAGACTTCCCATAGTGCGAAAGCCCCACGACAGAGGAGGAGCCATCATGAAGAAAGACCTGACCGAACTCGTATTCATCGTAGACCGCAGCGGGTCCATGCATGGTCTGGAAGCCGACACCATCGGAGGACTCAACTCCACGTTGCAGAAGAACCGCGAGCTGCCCGGTGACGTCTTCGTCTCGATTGTGTTTTTTGACAACAACAGCACCGTCGCGATCGATCGCGCACCTCTTGAAACCGTACGTCCCCTTACCCAGGAAGATTACCAAGTTGGAGGCTGCACCGCGTTGCTGGATGCGGTCGGCGATGCGCTACGCTACCATACCAAGGTACAAGAAATCCTGCCCCCGAGCCATCGCGCGGAACACGTGGTGTTTGTCATCATCACCGACGGGATGGAGAACGCCAGCACGCACCGGAGCTATCAAGACGTGAGAGCGCTCATCGAGAAACAACGTGCGCTGGGAGCTGGGATGGGAGTTCTTGTTTCTCGGGGCAAACATCGACGCAGCCGAGGAAGCGGGACGTCTCGGCATCGCGCGCGACCGAGCCAGCCAATACAAGTCCGACAAGCTGGGCAGCATGGCCGCCTATGACGCCATAGCCACCGCACAATGCGAGACGCGTATCCACGGCGCGCCTTCCCCGACTTGGAACGCAGCTCCTTTGGCCGACGTCGCCCGTCGAGGCAGGTAGACAATCCGACGCATCCCCACGACCCAAGCCAAAAACGCGCCGCATGATGAGTCTCTGGGCGGCGAACTACGAGCTTCGGCACCTCGACCCGAGCTGCAAAACGCGCCACATGGTGGGAGGCGGGTACGGACAGGACCGCCTTGCCTCGCACGAGGCGTCAGGTCGTCGATGCCCGAGGAGCTTCCGGCAGGGCACACGGAAGGGCTTGCCCCTTTGTAGGGACAGGACCCCTTGAAGGGACAGGACCCCTTAATCCTGAACGTCTTCAAGCGATGATTCTACGGTCCTCGATGCCGCACGGATGGCATCGCGAGAATCGAGTATCTCCGGAGGGCATGCGCTACCCAGCGTTTCTACGTGCTCGTCAAGCAATGCGGTGCCTTGACGAGCATCTTCCTCGAGACTCTGCGCAAGGCCAGCGACCCTGCTCCGTATGACAAGCACCGATTCCTTTGCCTTGTGCTTTGTCCTCCGCTGCCGGGAATCCTTATCACCCAACGGCCTCACCTCTGCGCGATTCGACCGTCTTCGTCCACGTAGAGCTCGCCCAGGCTTCCAAGCGCCTCCTTGCGAAACCTCAGTTCTTCCTCATCCTGAAAGCCCACAAAGAAGAGCGTCTCGATGGCATCGTGGTCGAAGAAAAAGATCTCCTGAGGACTGACGATTCCCTCTGGATACCAGCACGCCGAGTAATCATATACCTTTCTCTCGCCAGCACGCGCCTGAATCCTGCCCGTGATCATCACGCGCTTGTTTCCACCCTTCAAAAGAACCACCGACCCGAGCGGCAGCAAGTTCTCATACATGTGCACACGTCCCTTCGTTGACTATTGCATTCTTTTCTTATGAGCCCGCCATGGAGAGGCCTACCCTCCCGCGAGACGATTCCACCAGTCCTCGACATTCCTCCCCAGCGCGTGCCAGGCATTCTCTGCGCCGCTCCAGTCCACGTTGACCTCGACGCCCGCTCCAAGACCCAAACCGACTCCTATTTTGCCCTGTATCGACGATGGGCCGACCCTCGCTTGTGCAGAAGCCCCCGCGCCTCCTACCTTGCCTTCCACCCCCGCATCGAATCGCACGCCAAGGAGCGTGAGGCCGCCGCTCAGCTCACCGGTGGCCACATATGCCTCGGCACCTGCCCTCGCTTCGGCGCCATCGAGTCCCGCCTTGAACGTTACCCCCGCCGTGCCAGTGAGGACCTTGCCCTCACCCCTGACGTTCACATTGTAGTCGCTCACACCCAGGCGCGCCTTGCCCTCGGACGCGATGACCGCTCCCTCAGCCACCGCGCTCGCCTCAAGCGACGCAGACGGCTTCTCACCAAGCGAAAGGGACGCCCCAAGAACGCCGCTTACGGCGCCTGCCAGCACTTGGCCCTCCATACTGGCGTGGGCAAGGTCTCCCACGTGCCCCTCAAGCTCTCCTCTGGCCCCATACACCTCCGCTTTTGCGACATAGCCCACAAAAGGAGTCTTGTCATCCGCCCTGTCTACCTTTGAGTCGCGGTTATAGGGCTGCACGGATGCATGTACACCAAGCAGGCTGCCGCTCATGACGCCACCTGCCACCATGTCACCTACGTATGTGGATGCCGATACGCTCTTTGAGCACAACGACTTCTCAAACTCAGCCTTTCCATGTTCTCGCTTACCGGCCCGCTCCTTCAGCCTCCCCATACCAGCGCCTGCGGACAGCGCCCACGAGACATCTCCCCATCCCTTACCAGACAAGAAGCTCTTTGAGGATTCCACGCTCCTGCCAAGGGCTGAGGTGTCTACCGCTCGATACGCGTCAGAGGACTCCCTGTCATATCTTTCGGCCTTCTCCAGAATCTCCTCGTTCAAGCGCACGATGTTTCGCTGGGCTTCGATGAGGACGTCATAGTAGCCTCCGATGGCGTCGAGGTTTGCCAAGCTCGTTGTGGTGCCGGCAACGACGTCAGCACTCCCCTCGAACGCCCGGCAGATGGTTTCGTTTATGCTTCGCGCACTCCGCAGGGCCTGTGCCCGCTGGGATTCAAGTACGCCAATCTGCTGTCGCGCAGCATCTCTTCGCCTTGTCGCCACATCGGTGTCCAGCACGCCGGACGACGTCTCTGGCAAGGCGGCCACGAGACTCTTGTTTCTGTTGTTTGCCACAAGAAGCCTGTCGTAAAACGACTTGTGCGCTTCAAGAATGGCCGCACGCATACGTATCGTCTCCCGTGCGCTCGAGGCGCTTTTTCCTCGAAGCTCTCCCACGGTGAAGTTGGCTAGCTTTCCCTTTTGCTGCACGCATCTCGTCACTTGTTGCGCCAGCTTGGCATTTTCCATCTGAAGCGTGCCTATGGTCTGCGCCTTCGCTATCCGCACCCTCTCACCTCCGTGATATGGCAGAGGCCGCCTGGCCATCGGAGCTCTTTATCGACGCGCAAATGCCTTGCACCATGGAGGCGTCGGATTCCACGACGTCCGCAAAGGACGAAAGAGCGCCACGCAGCGCACTCAGTATCGCCCCATCATGCAAGCCGCTACCCGAGACCGATGCGGACGCGCTCAGATTGCATAGTCCAAACGCGCAGTAGTCGCTCACTCCCCTCCTGAGCAATGAAGCCGTTGCGTTGGCCGCCTCGTCACTCACCATTATTTCATTGCCCATTGCATCACTGCTCCTCTCTTCTTTCCACACTAAACTCGTCCCCCGCGAGAAAGAACGGCTTCCCATACGAGACTCGCACTTCCTCACCAGGGCTTAGAGGCATTCCATTCAGAAACGTACCGTTAGAGGAATTCAAATCGCAAAGCACCACCCCCTTCCCTTCCGGAAATACCGACAGATGCACCCGGCTTATCTTGGGATGGCCACGCAGCTGTACGTCGCAGGTGGATCCCCTGCCCACCGTCACCGTCCGCTCAGGCAACCGATAGTCGACACCCAAGACCTTGTCATGCAGCACGCAGGAAACCAACGCCCGCCGTCGCATGTCACAGAGCTCTTGGCCACTCGCATCGTGACGCGCAGACGTCTCATGAGGCTGTCGCCGTTCAAGGCATGACCTGATCGGCTCGCCAGCTTCTCTCCCCGCCTCTTTGCGCCTCTTGTCTGCCGATGGCGTCACACCGGTCTCCATCCGCACGAACTCCCGGAACCGATTGAGCGAGAAGACCCCGTCTTCCGCGAGCACGTAGTCCCCCAACCGCTCACAAAGCGCCTGGGCGTCGGGAGATGTGAAATACAACCGTTTCGTATCGCAGAGCCTCTTCAGCAGCACGAGCGGCGAGTTGCCCGCCTTCCGTTCCGTCACGTCGAGCGGAACAAACACGAAATGGAGACGCGCGCTTCCGTCCACAAACACATACCGCTCGTCAAAGAGTACGGAAGAATAGCCCACACCCTCCGAGGTGCACCATATGGCCACCTGAGCGATACTCGCACACATCGATCCCAGCTCAGCGGCAGAGAGTGAGCGTTTTCTTACATAGCTTCTGCAGCTTACGTAACCATCCACATCGTAGCGAAGCCGTGGCTTTTTGGGATTGCGACCGTCATGACCCAGGAACGTAAGCAGGACATCACGATCGTTGTCCTTCAACCAAAGTAGCCGGGAGGTACTCACGGTCTCGCTGAGCCCAAGCCGTACCACAAGCTCGCGGCGTCCGCTTTTCTCTCCCCTACAGAACCCCAGCCGCACAAAGGCCTCCTTACACCAAAGCAACGCAACGACCATTTACGAGAACCCCTGCGCTCACGTAGTCCCTAACGGTCTCGCCTTCCCCCAACAGCCTCCCCGCATCGTCGCATCCGAGCAACATGAGCCCAGCTGATGCGGGAGCCGAGAAATACGGGCCCGCTTTCGATTCCAGCAAACGAGCCATGAGATTCGCCGCCTCTCCCACGGTCAGATCGTAAGGAACAAGAAACTCGTACGTCTTCAGCGTGGCTGCCAGGTATACGTTGAGCAGCAACTTCTCTCTCATGTGCATGCCCCGACGAGCCTGACGGGCGTCACCTCCCCTCCCATCACCGCAAACCCGTCGGACTCGGCCATCTGCTGTCGATACTCAGGAAGCTGTCTTGCATAGGAGTAGGCCGTTTGGTCCGCAAATCCCCCACCGACCCACACCCCACTGCCATGCACGGATACGGCCCTATACCAATCCTCATACAGCGTCTTCGTTCTCCAATACTCGGTGACCATCACCAAGAGACCCACGCCGGAGTTCGCCACGCGTATGATGTAGTCTTTGAGCCTTGCGGAGGTCTCCGCATCAAGGCTCTCCAGCATTTGCACCGCACTCATGAAAACCAAGATGCCTTCGTCCACGGATATCCGGGAGATACCCTGTACAAACGCTGTCACCGCATTCATGGAATCCAGCACACGGGAATCGTTAGTCTGGCCCAGCATGCCCCAAGGGTCGACAAACGTATACGTCGCGTCAGGCCATCGCGATAACGTCTCATACACGCCACGCACATAGCACGTCAAGGAGTCTGCGTCATTTCCCAGCACCCTCACGCACGGCGACTTGCGTAGGTCTATGCAAAGCGGCACTACGCCCACCTTGGCATAGCCCACCGGGAGCCTCTTCGCACCTGCAGCGTCCGCCATGTGCTCTGCAAGCACTCGTTGGGGCAGCCGAGGTATAGACGGCGGCCTGATACCGGCCACGCCGCAAGCACCACCCGCAGCCATATCAAGGAGGCCATCCACATCCTCGTCCACATCCCCAATCGACACTCCTTGGAACTCGTATAGCGACTTGCCGATTTTTGCGAGGCCTCGTCTTTCCTGGTGCGGAGGTACGATGCCCCCAAGACTCCCGAGAATCGAGAGATAGTCACCGGCATCGTTGAGCATGGTGGGAATGTGCACTCCGAAGTTTGCGCGCAATCTCATGCGAACGGCATTGGCCGACGAGGCTGTCACGAGAAAATGGATCCCGTATCGAGGGGCATCCCGCGTGACGGAAGCCAGGCGATCCTCGAACTCCGCATGCAGGTCGAAAAGCGATGCGAGATTCGCCACACACACCACTACCCGAGGCGCTCCATAATCGTTCGCCTCGCCACGATCATCCTCGCGCTCATACAACGCAGATGCGCGAGAACGCCTGCGAGAAATCTCCGTTTCAAGCAAGCGAAAGAACGTGTCCAGTCCTTCGCCATCTCCCGCAGAGACCACATCCCCGGTGCTTTCCAGTCGCTTGAGCAACCTCAGGCGACCCTCCCCAAAGTCCAGGCCGTACAGCCAGAGCTCATCGCCTCCGTGCTCCATCGCCATCGACAAGGCCATCGCAACGAGCAGCCGCTCCACGCCGGAGCTCTGGGATCCATAGAGCATCACGTTTCCGACCTGTGCGAGATCGAGACGATACAAGAAACGTCGCTGGTTCCCAGGATCGTCTGCCTCTCCCACCACGCACGTCAGCACGCCATCCTCCCATGAGCCATATCGATGTCGCAGATCCAAGAGAGAGACCTGCTCGGGCAAAGGATCAAGCCACAGCCTCCGTGCCTGCTTTCCGCTCGCCCTTGACGCCTGTTCGATCTGCTCCAACACCGCATTGAGCTCTGACCTCGTCTGCTTCTGAGAGGTCCTGCGAGGCTTGAGACGCGCCACCGTCTCCCCTTCCGCATCCAGGAGCTCCACGGCGTCGTCTCGTCTCGGCTCGAAACGATCCTTTGGCGCATACGGCATACCGGCATAGGCAGTCTGTCCACGCCAGAACGACTCGTCGTAGCCTACGAGAAGCATGAACTCTCCAGGATGCGTGAGTCTCGCCGCGTCATCTCTATGTATCATTTCACGCGAATCACTCGCATCCGCCACCTTGAGCGATATCTTCAGCCGAGCATTCGACCAAATCTGGTCATCCACCACTCCAGAGGGCTTTTGCGTCGCGAGAACGAGATGGACCCCGAGCGACCTGCCGATGCGAGCGGCGGACACGAGCTCATCCATGAACTCCGGCTCTTGTTGCTTCAGTTCTGCAAATTCGTCTGCGATGATGATCAGATGGGGCATCGGCTCGCTGAGGATTCCCTGTCTATAGCACGCAAGGTATTTGTAGATGTCCATGGTGGCCTCACCCGTTGCTTCGCGTGCGTCGTTGAATGCCCTCTGCCTCCTTTTGAGCTCGCTTTTGATAGACACGAGCGAGCGGCCAATGGACGAGCCATCCAGATTGGTTATCGTACCCGCCAGGTGTGGAAGATGATGCTGCTCGTTGTGAAAAGCCCCCGCCAGGCCTCCTCCCTTGTAATCAATGATCACAAACGCGACCTCGTCCGGCGCATAGCTCGCGCAGAGCGACAGTACGTACGTGATGATGAACTCCGACTTGCCTGATCCCGTGGTTCCCGCGATAAGCCCATGCGGTCCGTGAACGTCCTCATGAAGGTCAAGAAGCGCCCGTTCGCCTCGATCATCCACTCCCACCATCGTCTGAAGCGACCTCGAGGCGTCACCGTCGGCCCATCGCTGCAAGACGTTGAGATGCGACGCGTTTCCAACTTCATACATTTCCAAGAATCCAAGGCTTTCTGGCATCGAGCCATGACGGCTCGAGCCTTCCAAACGCACCCGAGCCATATGCCGCGCAAAGTCATCGGCCGTCTCTTGCGTCACCATGATGTCGGGAGTAAACGCGCGAAGCGTTCCAAAGACGTCCGTACGGTCAAACATCCACGCGCGTTCTCTCGCATCGCATGTCTCCAAAACCGCCGGGATATGCTCCATCCCAAGACGTCTTCCCCCATCTGGAGACAGGTCTATGATGTAGTTGCATTCTCGCGGCAATTCGCTCAGCTCGCTTCCCACATAGACCAGCATCGCAGTGTCACGCGCGTGACCACCCCGTATCAGTGCCACCACACTCGATCGTTTCGCAAGCTTCGCGTTTGCACATACCACCAGATAGCACGTCGTTGGACCCACCTCGCACCGCTCGTCAGTCTTGGAGGCATCGAGCTCATGCTCCAGCAGCATGTCTATCGCCAGCACCCCCGTGTCCGTAAGCGCCACCAGCCGTTTGCCATCATCGCCATGGCACGCATGCGCAAGCGATGCGATAAATGCCCACTCCTCGCGCTCGCTCACGTCAGACACGAGCACGATCTTCACCTCATGATAGCTATAGAGGGCGCAGACCTGCACAAGCAGGCCACGCAGGAACTCCCAGACGATCCGTCTTTCCCCCAGGATTCCCGTAATGCGATTACGCATGGGGTTGAAGCTCAGAGGCACGTCATGAAGAGACGGCGGGTTGAGGGCAAGCCGCTCAGCCTTGCCCAGCATGGGGTCTTCCGTGATGGTAAAGCCACCCGTAGGCCACGTGACGTCAGCCTCGAGCTCGCAATCGCCCACGCCAACCCGCAGGTCCATGAAGTCCTCGTGCTCGCTCGTACGATTCATGAGCAGCGCAGACATCTCAGTCGCCCGCGACAGCAACGTCTGCACCGAAAGCCTATTATCTTGAAGCATGATGGCCTGTGCGTCCGCCTCCGCCTGGAGCCTGCTTTCCACCGAGTCCAGATATGCCATGTACGACTGGCAGCGACGGTTTTCCCTTATGGCGTCTTTCCTGCGGTTGTACAAACGTGAAATCAAAGGCCATACCACCGATCCCCCCAGCATCCCAAAAGACATGGCCAGCGTGGGAAGGGTCTGCAATACCTGGCCGCCACCCAGCAACGTGGACATGCAGTTAATCGCCATAAACACAGACGTCAGCCCCATCAGGAAGGACGGGCCCATCTGCAGCAAGGCTGGCGTGTCCTGCGGCGTGCTCCTCTGCGGAGGAGCGTCAACGCGCAGCGCGAACGCATGCACCGACCTTGCGAGACGAGGGGCCGGATAGAACGCAGGCACAGGTGACCCCGTTGCCAGGGACACGCGCTCATGCGTCAAGGGGGTTTTCGGGGTCTCCCATGCGACGGAGTCTTCACGCATCTCGCTTCCTTCCACGAGCGCGCCAGCCCTCATGTCTAGGTCGTCGGGACGGTTCGCGAGGACAAACCCACGAGCCGCCATGATGACGAAGTCCAATATCTGGACGGTTTCTCCTGGCTTGAGCCATCGCGGCTGATGGCTTGAGAGCTTTACCCCGTTCACAAATGTCCCGTTCCCGCTTCCCAAGTCCTCGATCGACAGCAGCCCTTCCGAATATGTGAGACGTGCATGCCGCGCCGATACGAACGTACTGCGATAGCAAAAGGCGCATTCATGGCCACGCCCTATCAAGAACTCACCGTCATGACGAAACCGCAGCCTCCTATAACGGCCAATTCCCGTCATCGCAGGCCTTACGAAGACGCTTGCCAGTCCGCCACTTCCCTGCGGACGGACTCCGAGAACGGTGGGGGTGTTGCCATCCAGCTTCACCGAGCAGACGGGAACGTCCACCGCCGTCGGCGAATACAGCAACGAATCGCCTTCAGGCTTGGCCACAACGCACCCATCCACGAGCTCTACACAAGCGAGCGCGTTCCCAGAATCCGTCACGTCATCGAAGCCCACGTACTGTATGGACTGGGACCCTCGATCGAATGAAAAATTCTTGATGCTTCGTTCGTTCCAAAGCGTCACCAGAAGCAGTTCGTTCACACGTCCTCCCCACTACACCTCTCAGTCGGCTCGCAGTAAGAGCCCACCAGAGACCACCATGCGTCCAAGAAAACAACCTCATGAAATCCGAAGGATCCGGACGGGCGGCCCCAATTCACGACGGAGCCACCCGTCCGTCATGCGCCCTACGGCACCATCACAGACACCGCCACCCCGTCATCGAAGCGACGCCGCTATCTGGGCATCAGTCTCTTCAAGCGTCGACGCGGTATTGTCCAACGCTCGCGCAATCTCGTCTACGAGCTCTTTTGCCTGCACAAATCCAGGCCTCAGCTCTTGGAAACGCGATGCGTAGGCACGACTTGACGCCCCTTCCCATTCGCCCTGTAGCTGATTGAGAAGCGAATCCATCCTGCCGATCACGCTCTGTACGTTCTCCGCCTCCCTGCGATACTCGTTTGCACGCGAGCGCATCTGGTCGGGCGTAATTCTGATCTGACCTGCCATTCGAAGCCTTCTTTCCTCTCAGTCCATGCCTTACGCATGACTTCCTCCATCCATATCCGATACAGTCATCTCTCACACATGCGGTGCTTTTGGTTCGGCTGCCTGACGCCGACGCCTTACGACCGCGCGTACAAAAAGGCCCGCCATAAGAGTGCCTATCATGAGGATGAGCTCTACGACCAACGTCGAGACCCTGAATCCTCCCATGCGCACCGTCTGAGACCGTTCCTCAAGCCCCGTGTAGTCACATACGTGTATTTCCACCTCCCTTGGCGCAAACACGCTCTTTGCAGCTATGTCAAACGTATAGATACCTTGTTGCACCGGCACGTCGGGTAGCACAGGACCTGCCAGCTCATCCCCACGCACCTCTACCGGCTTGCCATCCACCGTCACGCTGACGTAGTCGCCATTTGTAATCTGGTCCACCAGGCGAAACGATGCCGTATAGTCGCTGCCGGCCACAAACCCCGTGGGCACGTCTACGTCCTCGATCGCAGGCCCATCCTGATCGAGCGTGAAGCGCACCGTCGCAGTCTTGTCCTTTGGCAGATCAGCCTGCGATTCGTCATGCTCGGTCACGCCACCTCTCGACACCCCTGATTCCCAGTACTCGGCGGTAGTGTTGTTGTTGTGCGCCTTGTCGCGCGAGCTCACGTCCACGCGATAGGTTCCTTGACCGCCGTCTCCGTAGTCTGAGTCGCTGCCCCTGCCAAAGTTTCCCGGCTGTATGGTGTAGGTGTATTCCGTCCAGCCCTCATAGGGGTTTCTTGGGCTTGCCTCCGTAGAGCTGCTCAGGGTGTATCCATTTCGCTGTTCATGCTGCGTTCTGCCTATGGCACTCGTCGCGTTCGCGTACTCCTTCGTCACGGTATGGCCCTTGTCTTCCCCGCCATCCCCCTCTGCCGCAGCCCCGCTCACGTTCACCTCATGCACGACGATACGCGGAGCGCTTGTGAGCGGCGTGGCATCCCATGACCCGTCCTCATCGCGCCTCAGCCCGTCCGACTCCTCAAAGAAGAAGTTCGAGCCGTACCTGTTTACCGAGAAGCTTACCGACGCCTCCTCCGAGACGTTACCCGCCAAGTCCGTAGCCCGGGCCTTGAGGGTATATACGTCGTCAGCACCCAGACGGTAGTACGGCCCTTCCTCGCTCTCCACGAATCCGATATTCCCCCAGTCCACGCGCTCGCCCTTGTCACCCATCGGCTGGACGCGTCGCATCGTCTCCCATGCACCGATCGCACCTTCGCGAAGCCCCACCAGCGACACCTCCACACCCTGCGCATCAAAGTTGGAATCGTCAACAATCTCCACCATGGGCACGACCGCCTGAGAGAATGCCGATCCATCCACAAGCGTCGTCACTTGCTCTCCGGCCTCCATGCGATCGCCTTCGCTTACGCGCTTGAGAACTGAAACCGTGGGCGCTTGGGTATCTATCACGAAGTCAGGCTCCACATACGGGTTTGCCTCGTTATTTGCCTTGTCTCTCCCCCTCACGGAAAGACGATGAGGATTTGTCGCCGGCGCATCGGTACGGAAAGCCACCTCACACGTATGCACGTCTCCGTTCGAAGCCCATCCGCCAATCACGCCCGTCGTTTCTATAGACATGAGCCCGGGATCGAAGTTGTGCTCCCTCACCACTATGGTCGCCACGCGAGGCGCGCGGTAGTATCGAGCGTTTCGCACGTCCACGTTGTCCCACGACACGTCTATGACAGGCGCTGTCCTGTCTATGGTGAACTCCTCAAGCGTACTTCGCTGAGAGGCGTTGCCCGCATAGTCGTCAAAAGACGCCTCGAGACGGTAGTGCCCGTCATTGCTGAATGCTTGATCGTAGGTATAGTGGGGACTGCTGCCCACAAACTGGTCTGCCGTAATGGCCCAGGAGCTCGGCGCGATTCCCTCGGTACCATCCCACGCGCGCACCGTCACGAGCGCCCGCTTTGGATCGAAGCGTGTGAGATAGTCGAAGTTGTGCTCGCTCACCACGATATGCTCCGTCTGCGGCACGTTGTAATACTTCCCCTCCTCTATGCCCGATAGCGTGACCAAGGGGGCAGTGGTGTCCTTTATGAGTGCATATGGATATACGCCCAGCCCATTCAAGGATATGTTTGCGCTGCTTGTCACACGATCCGCCACGATGGCACCCGTACGGTCACAGGTCCACTCACGCACATTGCCGGCGACGTCACGCACATAGAGTCTCACGTTGCGTTCCATGTCGACGTCACGTATCGCTCCGTCTTCTTCAAAGTCCTTCAGGACAAGCGTGAGGGAGCCTGAGCGTTGATGATAGGGCCCCTGCTGTCGCACGTCATAGGCGCCGTCGGGGTCATCCACCCAAGCGGTTTCCAAGAGGTACTCGTCACTAAAGTCAAAGGTAATCGTAGTGGGCACGCCCTCGCGTTCGTTAAAGAACTGGTACGGATCGTCTCGTGCGTCGTCTCTCCCTTCGGCATCTGGCGCCTTGCTCACCCGTACCTCATCGAGTGTCGGAGCCGTCTGGTCTATCACGAAGGCGGGTATATCTTCGTTCGAGGCGTTTCCCATCAAGTCTATTGCCCGCACATGAGGGGCCTTGCGCCCGACGCCCGTACCGGTCTCCTCCTCTCGATAGGTGATGGACGCCACATGGGTCGCAATGCCGTCGTCGGTATGATCAAGCACACTCCAAACCGGCGCCACCTCCTTTCCCTCGGAGTCAGTCACCGAAGTCAGACGCTCGTCGAGATTTCGGTCCTTCACGAAGAGCCGTATATCTACCGGCCTGCGGAAATAGTCGATTCCATCCACACGGTTCGGTGCCTGAGCACCCGGCCCATACTCCCACGTCACCTGCGGCGCCGTTGAGTCAATCACGAAAGTGCCCGCATCGTATCTGCCATTCTCATCGACCTCGGTGCCCGCAGTGCCCACCAACACATTTCCAGCCTCATCCGCCCCGTAAACCGACAAGCTATACGTGCCGTCGGCAGGGAATTCCACCTCGCAGCTGTACTCGTGCGACAAGGTTCCTTCCCGCCAGGCGCCGACCATCACGTCCTCGAGCGCGTGTCCGTCACGTGCCGTCGGCTCCACATGCACCAGCCCGCCCTCGTTGAGCTTATCCACAGAGAAGCTCTTGTCCCGCACTGAAATCCGTGCCGTACGTTTCGCACCAAACCACCTCCCCTCACGCGCGTGATTCTGGGTCGCCTCGTCGTCGAAGTTCACCTCCAGCTCAGGTGCAACGGTGTCGATCGTGAAGCTCTGCACTACGTCTTCACCACCATGCGTCACGTTGCCGGCCAGATCACGCATCTGGGCGTGCACTTCATACGTACCGTCGTTCTCATGTGTCTTCTTGTTTGCCGAAATCTCCGTACTGTACGTGGCGGACGTATTCGAGACGTCAGAACTCTCGCAGTCGCTCAGCCGGCAATCCAGGCTCTCAATCTTCTCTCCGTCACGCAAGACGGAAAGTACCACCTGGCCAGGGTCGTACGCCATCGCGTATCCAAGAAACGCATCGGATATGGTGAGCGCGAGGGTCTGAGGTCCATTTGTCTTCATCCCGTCTTCGATGCCTTCAAGCGTGAGGGCTGGAGCCGTCTCGTCCCTTACGAGCAGTACAGGATGGCCACCAGGCACGACCTCTTCCAAGCTCCCCTCTCTTCTCAGCGGCGCGTTCTCTACGACACTCTCTTCGCCCAATACGGTCTGCGCGCCTTTTGGCCCCATGGTCCAAACGCGTTTGTTGCCCACACAATCGTGCACGACGAACTCAACGCCATCTGTAAAGGTTCCCTCGGGCAGCGCCACAGAAAGGCCGGCGAGTCCTCCCCTCTCGTCATACAGCCGCTTCGCCTCGTAGCCCTGCACGTCATCCACTCTCGCAATTCCACTCAGGGCGTCAACCAGCCGCAACCTGAGCGTAAGCGGCGCACTGAAGAACGCAATCGGACGTCCCGACGCAGAGTCGCTGACCACGCGCGTGGGCGACTGGTCTAGCGTCGGTATGATCTCAGGAGCGGATGCATCCACCGTGAACCCCAGCACGTTCGTACCGTTCCCCAAAGGGATCTCCTGCAACGTGCGATTCCCCGCACCGTCAAACGCCTCTGCGAGGGGCATGCGGTATACGCCATCTGAGAAGGTCATCTCAACAGAATAACCGACGTTTTTGCCCCAGTCGTCTTGCACCGTCTCCCATGATGTGTACGCGATACCAGGCTTCAGCGGATCCGACGCGTCATCACTACGTTTTATCAAATCGGCAAGTGAGCTGCCGTTCAGCATGGTCTTCTCCGCGTCGAGATGCGGATCCACCACCCTCACGGAAACCCGCTGGGCTTCGTCGAAATATTGCCAGCCATCTTTGGTATATGCCGCCGAAGCCGGGTCGTACTCAAGCTCCACGATGGGACCCTCCGTGTCGATGCCGATGTGCGAGAACGAAGCGGTTGTCTCTTCACCTCCTCGGCTTCTCACCACACACTCCACCTTGCTGTAATCCCCGTCTTCCAGCGAGAACTCCAGCTGGCTTCTGCGCGCCTTTCCGCTAGATTGAGCGACGTCTACGGTCTTGTTTAGCTCTCCATTCTCGTCGTAAAGTCGCACGCACGTGCCAGACGAATCTATCTCCACCTCCCTTTCGAGCGTTACCTTAAGCACCCCGCTTCCATACAGGCCATCGTCGGCCACCATTTCTCCGGCAATCGACACCCATTTGATGCTCGGCTTTTTCTCTCTTTCTGTATGGTCCTCCCGTTCTTCTGTCTTTTGCCCGTACGAGGTTCCGCCACCTCTGCCCTGGTCTTGTTCCTCACCCACATGACCAGCAGCATCATCACCTCCTCGTCTTCCCCCCACGTCAACTGAACTGGAATCCCTGGCCCAAGACGTGCCTCCCACCGTCGTGTCTTCCGAGCCTCTTGTACCGGAACCACTCAACAACGGCTCTTGCTTTGAACCGTCATCCCCAGACACGGGGCTTGCCTGCGCGGAAGAGATCCGCTGCCCCGCTTCCCACCACGCTTTTGTCTGGGCTATGGCCGCGAGAGG
>CACXZL010000019.1 GCA_902772085.1 uncultured Coriobacteriaceae bacterium
TATTATGTCACTATCTCGCACATACGCGCGCAATATATTACGCCAGCATGATTCCACGTGCATTCAGTAGGTAGTACGTAAGACAGGGTCCTGAGATGTACCTGTCGTAGAAGACCCTCGATCCGGGGCGCTCTTACTACGTACCTCGGACCGAGGGCCTTCTGTGACAATCAATGGCATGTTTACGTTCTCTCGTGGCTTGCACGCCAGAGCTGTAGATAGCGACCCACATTCGCCCGCTCGAGCATCGTTGCATTCTGAGAGGGCAGGGCATTCAGGAAGGTTCGACCATATCGCTTCGTGCAGACTCTCGAATCCGCGAGCACCACTACCCCTGTATCGCTCGCGGTACGTATGAGACGACCAGCCGCCTGCTTTACCGATAGGACCGCCTCTGGTAACGAGTATCGCCACCACGCCCTTTGTTCACGTGCCTCTCGTTCGCACACCAATGGATCGCGAGGGCTTGCAAAGGGCAGACGCGGAATCACTACACAGCGCAGCGTGTCACCAGCCGCGTCAAAGCCCTCCCAGAAGGATTTCAGCGCAAAGAGCGACAGGCGCTTCTCCATCATAAATCTCTCGCTTATTCTACGCGGAGAGGACCTTCGGTCTTGGCACGCGAGCTCCAGCCCTGCGTCCATGAGACGGGGAGACAGCGCCGCGTATACTTGTTCCATCTCACGACGATTCGTGAACAGCGTGAGCACTGATCCGTCCATCGCCACGTGAATGTCAAAGAGAAGACGCTCCAGATCTTCCAGATACCCTCTTCCTCCCGGCGCTGGCATATCACGTACCGTCACGACCGACATGTGGTTGTGATAATCGAAACTGCTATCGAGACGCACCGAAGCGTGTGATTCTTCAGGCAGCAAGTCGAGGCCTACCGCATGATTGAAGTGATCGAAGTTTTCGCCCACCGCAATGGTAGCGGAGGTATAGGTCACGCTCATTGACTCCGGATACCATGTGTTTGCAAGGTCCGCACCTATGTCGAGCTTCTCGGCGACGAGCCTTTCGTGACCCATGCGACGCCTCGCGCGATAGAGCTCTGCCGAGTACACATACGTGGAATCGGGTTCCAGTACGATAAGCCTGACTGAATCTAGCATGTCTTTGATGCCGCGAGTCGCGTCCGTCAATTCGTTCGCAAGTTGTGGAGACTCGGCCGTCAACACTTCGATGGCCGAGTCAAGTGTCTTTGCACACGCTTCAAACGCATCGGCCGCCCTTGCAGATGCTCCCTCTAGGGCATGCCATTCGTCGCTTCGACGTACATTGTCGTCTATCCACAGCGTCGTGCTTTCGTATCCCCCAGCAGTCTCGGCAACCGCCATCAACGCATGCAACTCGTTCAGGAGATCAGCGCTCGCGACGGACGCACGTTGGACATGCGCCGCCGCCTTCGTAAGTAGCCCTGCGACGAGCGTAGAGCTATCTAAGTCTGATACCTCCGTGAGCAGGTGATGTATTACGCCCGTATTTAAGCCTCCGAGCGTGAGTAATACGCGATTTGATACCTCGGCAGAAAGTTCTTTAGCCCATTGGCGACGTGCTTCTTGCTCGAAAGAGTGTGCCTCGTCCACGATCCAATGCCGTATGGGCGGAAGTATGGCGCCGTCTAATGCGATGTTTCTTAAAAGAAGCGAGTGGTTGGTAACGACGACATCTGCCGCACTGGCACGTCGTCTGGCGCCATGTACAAAACACTCGTTTGGATAGAACGGACACCTGCTTCGCAAGCACTCGGCAGGGGTTGTGGTGAGCATGTCGCGCGGAACGTTGCGCCAGCGTATACCCAACGCGTCAAGATCACCATCCGGTGACTGCGCGGCATACGACATGACCACAGCCAAAGCAGTAAGCATGTTGTCTGCCACCACGGGCTCAGGATCGGTTGTTTGGCTCACCCGGTCAAGGGGCAGCTCTCTCACGGTCGCAAGCTCTACTTTGTGCATACACGGATAGTGGTCATATCCCTTAATGCTGCAATACGACAACCGCCCTTGCAGCACGTCGTTGAGCGCAGGAAGCTCATGGGACACAAGCTGGTCGGTAAGGGCGTTTGTCTTTGTCGCGATTCCCACCGTCACATCGTTGCTCTGCGCAAAGCCAATCGCAGGGATAAGATATCCCATCGACTTTCCTACACCCGTGCCCGCCTCCACGGCGCGATGGGTCGAAGATGAGAGTGCCGCACGCACCTCCTGCGCCATGGCTACCTGTTCCGTACGCTGCTCGTACTTATCGTACATGCGAGATACCATCCCGCCAGAGGCAAACGCCTCCTTGTCGACCCAGGAGCTTGGCACGGCATTGAGGTTCGCAGAAGAGTGTTGCATCAATTCCATGGGATCTTGCCTGCGATGACCCAGGGCCATTTGTGCCACGAGATTGCGACGGACATCCCTCAAAGACCCGCGCTCGCCATAGCGCTCCGCCGCCACATGGGCGATGATGGGACGGTACTCCCAAGGAACGTCCTCATGCATGTGGGCCATGCGATCCAACACCGGAGTCGGCAGGTCAGACAAGGCGAGCAGCAGAATACGCCACATACCGCTGAGCGCCTCCACATCCGCCATCGCCCTATGCGTCACCGACGCACATCCAAAAGCCTCTGCCATATCGCTCAGACGATGGGATGAAAGCCTGGGGAGCGCGATTCTCGAGAGAGCAAGTGAGTCCACCCACGTATCCGAGACGTCCGTACCACCATCAACACTTTCTATAAACGACCTGTCAAACGTGGCGTTGTGTGCCACCACTGGCATGCCGCCCACAAACTCGGCAAGCTCGGCTACCGCATCGTGTGAAGACGGTGCATTCTGCACGTCGTAATGCGTAATACCCGTTAATACCTGTATTTCCGCAGGTATTATGCCGTGTGGTTTTACAAATGTCTTAAACGTCTCAGAGATTTTTCCACCGTTAATACGTGCTGCTGCGATCTCTATCAACTCATTCTTTTTGTAAGACAGACCCGTTGTCTCAGTATCGAGCATAACGATGTCTTCTTCCAGCAACCCAAAACTAGTGAGTTGTGCACGTTCGGCTAGCGATTCGTAGGCACGTCTCACCGTATCGGCAGTACGCGGCAGCAGAAGCGATTCCACCGTCACACATGTCCTATTCTTGATCATGGATTAGGCTTCCTTCTCTATAGCCAGTTGCACGAATCGTCTACAGAGGTCTGGGAACTCGATGCCTCCATGGCGCGCGGAATCAGGCAGCAGGCTTGCTGCCGTCATTCCTGGAATGGTATTTGTCTCGAGAATCACCGGCTCGCCTTCCGCAGTCACGATGAAGTCGCTACGCGAGCAGCCCCTGCAACCAAGAGCCACATGAGCCCTCACGGCATACTCTTGGGCTTTCTCATATACGTCTGAGTCCAAGTTTGCGGGTATACGATGATGAAGCTCCGCAGGCTCATACTTGACCTGTATGTCATAGAAGTCCGCACCAGTATCTATCTCAACTATGGGAAGCGCATGGGGTCGTTCGTTGCCAAGCACAGGCACCGTAATCTCGGTGCCTACTATGGCTTCCTCCACCAAAACTCGCCCACCCGTATGTGCCGCCAACTCTATCGCAGCAGCAAGATCTTCTGACTTCGTAACGTGGGATATTCCAAAACTCGAACCGTTGCTGGCAGGCTTCACAAAGAGTGGCAATCCCAACTGAGACAAGATTTCCTCCAGCTCCTCAGATGTCGGCTTATGTCGTGCGTCAATCACAACTCCCCGAGGGACTGGAAGACCCGCACGGGCATAGACGGACTTTGCGACTTCCTTTTCCATGGCCATGGAGGAAGCCAGAACACCTGAGAACGTATATGGTATGTGCATGACTTCAAGGAGGCCCTGGATGCAGCCGTCCTCGCCGTATTCGCCATGTAGCGCTACGAATGCAACGTCATATGCTCCTTCGCACAGCCTCTGAACAAAATCTGAATCGGCAATGTCGAGCAGGTCCACATGGTCAAATCCGGCCTGCAAAAGTGCCTCTCGCACCTCACGCCCAGAGCTCAGTGATACGTCGCGTTCGTCAGACCAGCCGCCGGCAAGCACCGCGACTTTGTTTGTTGTTACGTCGTTTGTCATGTTCTTTTCCTCAGTTCCGCGAGCCTACGGTAGACTCATAGTTGGCGGGTATGGGTTGTGACCAAAACCCAAAGGATGAGGATACTTCGTTATACCTGCGCGGAGAGGGTAAAGGTGAAAATAACATGCAGCCTGTAAATGAAAACCGTACAAATGCACCTACGGTCATAAGGAAAAATCTTCGAGATATCTCGGGAAAAGAGCTCAGGGAGATGCTGAGCGAAATGGGGCAACCCGCATTTCGTGCAAAGCAAATCGAGTCCTGGGTATGGGAGAAGGGCGTGTCATCCATTGACGAGATGACCAACCTCCCAAAGACGCTGCGAGAGGCTCTAAAGGAGCAATGCAGCTTTGGAGAAACAATCCAGGTGGCTTGCCAGAGGTCTTCCGACGGCAGCAGAAAATACCTCCTGCAATTTGCCGACGGTACGACGGTGGAATGCGTGGGCATGCCATCCGACAAACGTCTCACGGTATGTGCCTCCACGCAAGCGGGATGCGGCATGGGATGTGCCTTCTGTGCCACCGGAGCGGCGGGCCTCACGCGATCCCTGAGTGCGGGAGAGATATTTGAGCAGGTGGCACACGTACGTGATGACTTCGGTACCCGTGTAACCGGCGTAGTGTTGATGGGTCAAGGTGAGCCCTTCGCAAACTACGAGGCCACACTCAGCGCCTTGAGACGTCTGAACTCATCCAATGGCATGGGCATAGGCGCGAGGCATCTCACGGTCTCCACCTGCGGCATCATTCCCATGATCACGCGATTCTCTCGAGAGCCAGAACAGTTCACGCTCGCCGTTTCCCTACACTCAGCCGTGCAGCGCACACGAGACGCTCTGATGCCAGGTGTACGCAAGTATTCCCTTCTGCGCCTCTATGACGCCATGGGCGAGTATACGAGCCGTACAGGTCGCCGTCCGACCTACGAGTACGCCCTCATCAAGGGTGTCAACGATTCGGACGAGGAGCTTTCGTACCTCTGCGACTTCTGCAAAGACACGCTTTGCCACGTGAACATCATCCAGCTCAACGATGTTCCCGGCTCGAAGTTCCAACCGGCAACCGTGCATCGCGCCAACGACTTTGTTCGTCGGCTCGCAAACGTAGGCGTAGAGGCAACCATTCGTCAGTCTCGCGGCGCTGACATCGACGCTGCATGCGGACAACTCCGTCAGCGTCTCTCCTAATCGCGAGCTAAGCGGCAACGTTTCACGTGAAACGTTGCCGTGAGCTCGAGCCATATGCGACAAGGGATGTTGGTCGCATCCTCCGCATCGGATTTGTTGAGAACGGCGTCATGCGGTTTCGGTTGCAGGCTCCATATGTTTGCTGGATTTCGCCGTTGCGCGCGTCGATTTGTTGTGATTCGAACGCGGTTTGGGGTTTTCGCGGAACCACAACCTAGCACGACAAATCCATCCGCACGGCAAGTATTCCAAACACGCGTCGCCCGCACAGCGTCCGACGCCGGTCCCGGCAATGTCCCATGGGGATCAGGCACGGCGCTGCAGAGGTAGAACGCGCAGGTCCACCCTCACCCCCGGCAAAGCCTCTGACGCATAGCACAAACAGGGAAGGCCTAGCGCAACAAGACCGACTTGGGGATCTATACGTGCATATTCGCATCAGCAATGGGCTACTAGAGGCTTGTGAAAAGCGCCATGGTTGTTTTCACATCGGATTATCGTAAACCTCCGAGAGACCACCGCCGACATATCGGAGTGGTGACAGGGCGGTCGCGGCGGGCGCGTGGAGGGCCCTCAGAGCAGGTGCAATCACGTGTCCCTCCCATCAATGTCGGTAGGGTTCCAGTTGGCGCGAGCTGAAATGCAGACGTTTCTGTGACTTTAGACTCTCCGACCTGCCATGTCAGTTCACGGTCATAGAAACGGTCCGGTCCCGAATCCTGTGGGCGAGGCCACCCCGGCGCGCGGAACTTGCGGAACCGCCGCCATCGCAGCCCGCCTCCCGCTGTGCATGCGTTCCGCGGCGGCAAGCTCCGGCGAGGCGGGCGCCACTTTGGGGGGATGCCATATGCCCTGAACGGAAGCCTGCCATCTGCCCACAGTTTTTAGGATTGAGCCCAAAAACTGGCACCACCCACCGCATCTTTCGTGTGCGAGCACGGCAGTGGGACAGCAGATAGGTGCCGAACGGTGTCAGCGCTGGTCTTGCAGAGGTTTTTCAAATTGCCCCACAAGCCAGTGCATGCGACCCGTATCATACACGAAGAGCACAATTGACAATCCGAACCGTCAAAACAGCCCGCGATGACACCTTGCGCAATAATGAAAGACCCTTGCTTTCTTTCAGGCGTCATCTCGTGAGGAGAACCTATTTGACTGGCTATATGGTTAAGCGAAAGAGAGCAGCATTTCCATGCCATGCATAGAACCTAGAAGGGACGTCCCTACATGCACTTGAATTCCCAGATGCACGTAGGGACGTCCCTTCCAGATCACGCAAAGCCAAGCGTTATGTCGCTAGTAGCCCAGCGCCTCCCACTGCTTGGCGGTAGAAGCGCGGTTCCTCTCGGCCGCTTCGCGTTCCTCCGCCTTCGTAGGACCGTTCGTGATGGTGTCGCTCACTTCTTCGATTGCACCGCGCAAAGAAACGCCTGCCTCGCGCATTGCCGTGCGTTGTTCATCCGAAAGCACGTAGCGGTACACGATCGTGACGCTCACTACCACAAGGCCCATTCCAAGGGCCAATCTTTCCAAGACCTTCATATTACTCTCCTACGATTCTCTCAACCAAGGCAACGAGTTCCTCCTCGTCGCCAAACTCTATCTCTATCTTATTCCGTCCACGCACCGTGCGCACCGAAACCTTTGTGGAGAGACCGTTTCTCAAAGCGGCAGCAGCTTTTTTAAAGGACTGTGGCGTCTCCTTCACACGTGAGTCAGATGTCTCGTTTTTGACAGAAAACAACGGACCGAGGATTTCTGTCTGACGTACCGACAATCCTTCCGCCACAACCTTATGCGCCAAGGCTATGCGCGCATCGTCTCCCTTTACCGAAAGAATAGCGCGTGCATGCCCTGCAGAGAGTGCTCCAGAGATTACGAGCTCCTGCACCTCCTCTGGCAAATCCAGGAGCCTGAGACTGTTTGCAATGGCGGAACGGGACTTGGAAAGTACCTGTCCCAGTTCCTCTTGCGTAAGACCGTTCTGCTCTATAAGGTCACGATATCCCCTCGCCGCTTCCAGCGGATTCAAGTCAGCACGCTGTAGGTTCTCAATAAGCGCCAGCTGCAAAACCTCATGGTCGGAGACTTCACGCACCACCACGGGCACGGTGGCAAGCCCCGCACGCTTCGCCGCCTGATACCGCCGCTCTCCCGCGACGATCTGATATGCGCCGTCTTTGCTACGCACAACGATGGGCTGCAGGATACCGTTGAGACGCACGGAATCAGCAAGCTCGTTCAGATCGTCCTCATCGAAGTTTTTGCGCGGCTGGTCTGGATTTGGCACGACCTCGTCTATGGGCACTTCGCGCAGGGTGGAGGAGTCCTCATTTCCGGACTCCTTTCCCACTTCCATAGCCGTTTCCCCCAGAAGCGCTCCAAGGCCACGCCCGAGGCCAGCCTTTCTAGTCATGCGCGACAACCTCCTTGGCAAGCTCTGCGTACGCCAAGGAACCCTTGCTGCGCGGGTCATAGAGATTGATGGGCAGGCCGTGACTAGGCGCCTCGGAAAGCTTCACGTTGCGCGGGATGATGGACGAGAACACCTTGTCTCCAAAGTATCCGCGTACCTCCTCCACCACCTGGCGAGAAAGCGTGGTGCGCACATCGTACATTGTCATCACCACACCAAAGATGTCGAGATTTGGATTGAGGCGACCCTTCACCATACGCATGGACTCCAGAAGCTTTGAGAGCCCCTCCAGAGCGTAGAACTCACACTGGATGGGTATGAGCAAGGAATCCGCCGCCACCAGCGCGTTCACCGTAAGAAGCCCCAGCGAGGGCGGGCAGTCCAAAAACACGTAGTCATACGTTTCTCGTACGTGCTCGAGCACGTACCTCAAGACGCTCTCACGCGCCATGACGCTCACGAGCTCGATCTCGGCGCCAGCCAACTGTATGGTGGCAGGTGCCACGTCCACACCTTTCACAGGCGACGGCACGATGACGTCCTCCATGGAAACGTCGTTCATAAGCGCATCGTACACGTCGTTCTTGAGCGTGTCTTTGTCGACGCCAAAGCCGCTCGTAGCGTTTCCTTGTGGGTCGAAGTCGACCACCAACGCGCTTTTGCCTAGATCGCCCAGGCATGCCGCGAGGTTGATGGCCGTCGTGGATTTACCGACGCCACCTTTCTGATTGATAATCGCGATGACTTCCGACACGTTTCCTCCCTTGTCTCGTACCGTCCGTTGCGACGTACCACTATATCCGAAATACAGGACAAGAATTGCGGCGCGGATTCTTCCTCCACGTCTGCAAGATGACACCAAGCTTTGACTGCATTTGTTAATGACTTTCACCCATTGGACAAAGGCAAGGCGGTGCAACCCAAAGGAGTCGCACCGCCTCAAAAGATACGCCTGAGCGCGTGAAGCACCTACACTAGCGGATGATGCTGGGCCATACCTGTTGCCCTCGGTAGCTTGACGGAGGAGTTTCCCACGCGCTCGTATGAGAGTACTTCGCGATGGCCACGGCCCCCGGGAAGCTCATATGTTTCACGTGAAACAAGCTTCAGCCCACAGATCCTTGCGGTGCGCTCGGCTGCATCCAACTCCTCCTTTCCAGGACGTGCCTTCGCCACCACCAGACGTCCGCCCTTGCGAAGCAGCGGCGTGGCATATTCAACCAAAACGCCAGTTTGGGCGACGGCGCGTGCTACGACCGCAGCATATTGTCCACGTCGCTCACGACCAACCTCTTCCGCGCGTGCCTGCACTGCCGTCACACGGGCGCTCATGTCAAGCGCCTGGAGGAACTCGTTGACCGCAGCGACCTTCTTTCCTACGGAATCCACGAGGAGCCCCTTCCTGCCACTTGCGATGGCAAGCGGCACTCCCGGGAAGCCAGCTCCAGTACCTATGTCTGCAAACGGCCCGCGCGGCGCGTCGTCCAAGGCAGCGCGAAGCAAAAGAGAGTCGGCGACATGGAGGTACGCACCATCCTCGACGCCCGTGATGCGCGTAAGATTGAAGTGCTTGTTTTTCTCGATGACGAGCAGCAGATGAATGGCCAACTTTTCAAGCTGGCCCTCCGTCACCTGCAGCTCGCAGGAACGGAGGGCCTCGCGAAGAGTTGTGACGGCCAGGGCCAGCTGTTCGTCACCGACGTAATGGCTATCCACGGAGCACCGTTATCACGACGTGGCGCGAGGGATCCTCGCCTTCCGAGTGCGTGGTGACCTGGTCGTCGTCAAGCAATGCAAGGTGAACGAGACGACGTTCGTAGGCGTTCATGGGCGGGAGGGACACACGTGAGTGCTGACGCTTGGCGCGCGCGGCCGCGGAAAGCGCGATGCCGCGAAGCTTTTCCTTGCGCCTGTTTTTATAACCCTCCACATCCACGACCACGGGGTAGTGGAAGCGGAGCTTGCTGCTCATGAGCGACGACACCACCATCTGTAGCGCGTCGAGCGTGCGACCATGACGGCCAATGAGCACTGCAAGGTCACCACCGGTAATGTCGAGAATGAGCTCGCCGTCATCGCCTTCGTATTCGTCTATTGTCGCTGCGCCCTCGCCAAAGAACGAGAGCACACCGCGCAAATACCCTACCGCCACGTCAGCGATCGCATCCACCTCGTCGTCGGTGAACTCGACTCCTTCGGCAAAATGCGCACGCATCTCAGCGTACTCGTCATCGACGTCGGTATCGACCACCATGTCTTCTGCCATTTCTAACCTCCATATCTATATCAACGGGGCGCCCGCCGAAGCGCGACGCCCCTACACGTTGGACTAATTTGCTCGCTAGGCTTTCTTACGCGGCCTCTTCTTGCGATCCTTGCGCACCACGTCAATCTCAACGGGCCTGTTTTCCATCTCGGCCTCGGCCTTCGCCTTTGCCTCGTCCATCACGCGCTTGGTGATGAGCTGCTGCTGGGCCACCTGCCAAAGCGCGGAGGTGTTGTAATACAGAAGCACGCCAGAAGGCAGGCTCCAACCAATCCAAACCATCCACACCGCCATGACGATACCCATGATGCGACTCGTGCGTTGCTGCTGGGGGTCGGCGCTTGCCTGCGTGTTGAGCAGAAGGGGAACGAGCGTAAGACCGCCAAAGAGCAGGTCGAGGAAGATGTACACGGCCGCGGCAGGAATGCCCGATGCAGCAATGACCTGCGCGGGACCGACGGTGAGGTCGGGAATGATGTTGTAGAACGACGCCGTGCCGCCCGAGAGCGCTCCAACGTTGCGAATAACGGTAAAGAGCGCGAAGAAGATGGGCATCTGCAAGATGACGGGCAAGCATCCACCCAGAGGGTTGAACTTGTTTTCCGCGTAGAACTTGCTCATCTCCTTTTGCAAGGTCTCGGGATCGTTTGCGTAGCGTTCCTGCAACTCCTGCATCTTGGGCTGGAGGACCTGCATCTTTGCCGAGGACCTCGTGCTTCGCGTCATGAGCGGCATGATGAGAAGTCGCACGATGAGTGTGAGGATGATTATCGATAATCCCCAGTCACCGCAGAATCCGTAGATGCCGGTAAGGATATTTTGAATAAGGCCAACAATTGCGTCCCATAATCCCATAGTCGTATACGCCTTTGCTTTCTCTAGGGAACCGGATCGTAGCCGCCACGATGAAAGGGATTGCATCTCAAGATGCGCTTGAACCCCAACCAGAATCCACGGGCGGCGCCATACTTTTCAATCGCTTCGAGCATGTACTCGGAGCAGGTGGGGCTATAGATGCAAGAGTCGGGAAGAAGCGGAGATATGTACCGCCGATACGCACGAATAAGGTGTTGCATGCCTCGCGCCACCACGCCCTGCCGAGGATTCATGCGACACGCGCCTTATTCAAGAGCTTACGAATGGCCTTAGAAACCTCTGCGGGAGAGGAGTCGTGTGTGGCGTGAGTCGCAAAGAGTATGATATGCGTTCCTTCCACGGGCATATCGCACGAGCGCGCCGCCTCCCTCAGTACCCTCTTGCATCTATTGCGAAAAACGGCGTTACCCAGACGCTTTGCCGCGACGAAGGCGACTTTGCCGGCTTTGTCCGGCACACCCTCGTCAACGCGAAATACGGTCATCCGCACGAGCGGGTGACCGTACCGTCTTCCGCGAGAGAAGACCTTCTCAAACTCCTGCTTGGACTTGATGGTCTCCACGGAGATTCGTGATCTACACGGTGAGGCGCTTGCGGCCCTTGGCGCGACGGCGTGCAAGTACGTGACGTCCGCCCTTGGTTGCCATGCGGGCACGGAAACCGTGGGTCTTGGCGCGCTTTCTTTTGTTTGGCTGATACGTGCGTTTCATGGCTCCTCCTGGTACTTATGGTCTGGGGAACACTCCCCCCTACGGTCAAGAATCGAATTAGTAATTCTAGAATTACTCCGCTTATGTGTCAACCTGCGATTTTAAACCTGCACGCTTGTGTGGGGGATGTGGTTGTCGGAAGGCTCTTGGGCTTCTTGTTGCACCTTGTGCCCATCTGCTGACCGACCGGCACGAATCGGTAGCGTCTGGAGAGAAAGAATTATTTCTTGGTTCTGTTAACTATCTTTCATCGTGGTAGAATTTTCACCCGTTTATTCGCAAGTTTTTGGAACTTTTCATCAAGTTATTCTCATTCGTTGAAAACTTTCTTTCTTATAAATTTCTTCGTGAAAGTTTTCTTCAAATGTAAACGGGATGTTGAAAGGTTCAGTCCTGCAGGAGGAAAAAGTGGCGCAAGACTTCTACCCCTTCGTAGAAAACGAGGACGGAGTGGCGGACGGCACGATGCAGGTGCGCCATCCCGCACGCATCGCCGTATACGATGATGCCGCCGCGGCGCCGCGCGTGGTGGTGGTGGAGCCCAAGGACGTGCGCGAATACCTGGAGGAGATCACCCTGCAGGTCACGCAGCTCTCCGCCGCCCAAGGAGGCACCATACCTTTCATGGTGATACGCGAGATTGTGGAAAACTTCATCCACGCCTACTTCATGGAACCCACCATCTCCATCCTCGACAAAGGCAACACCATCCGCTTCTCCGACCAGGGACCTGGCATCGCCGAGAAGTCGCGCGCCTTGCAATACGGCACGACCTCGGCCACCGAGGAGATGCGCCGCTATATCCGCGGCGTGGGCTCCGGGCTACCCTACGTGCAGCAATACATGCACGACAAGGGCGGATCGCTGAAGATAGACGACAACATGGCAGGCGGTACCGTAGTGACCATTTCCACCGTCCCTGCGGTTCCCCCTCAGCAATATGGACCGCAAGCTGGGCTTTCGCCGCAGGGTTCTCCCCAAGGCGGCTGGCCGCAGCAGGCGCCGGCCTCACCGTGGCCCGCCCAGTACATGCCCCAGCAGCAAATGGCCCCGCAAGGCTTCCCGCAGGGCGCGTGGGCTCAGCAGCCGCAGAATCCATGGAACGTCGCACAGGCGCCTCAGCCGCCCTACCCGCAGCAGGGATGGCAGGCACAGCAGGCCTGGCCCGGTCAACAACCGGGAATCGGACCTGCGAGCAGCATCCCGGCTCCACAGGCGCCTCCCGCCACTCCCAGCTGGCTGGAGATCACCGTGCGAGGACGGGCGATCTTGGACTATCTCACCTCGCACGACTCCGTAGGCCCCTCGGATCTCGCGCGCGCCTATGGGGAGTCCCAGCCCACATGGACCCGAGAGCTGCAAGCGCTCGAGGAAGCCGGCCTCATACGCAAGGACGGCCAGAAGCGTCGTCTCACGGCCATGGGCAAGAGCTTCACTTCCGGATCGTAGCCCGCTCGGTTGCGCGTTTGTTTGAAAACGTGACGGCTCCTTCACGGCCCCTGTCACGCTTCCCCCGTCACCCTGTCAGCTTTTTCAAGTTTTGAACACTTCTTACGAGTTTTCATCATATACTAACTGTCAATAAGCAGCGCGTGCGGAGATTGGAGGAATCGTATGGACCCCATGGGCGAGTCTGATGCGGAGATTCTATGGGACGACGTCGTGTCTTCCCTTGAGGCAAACGACCTCCCCGCCGCAACGGTTGCCATGCTGCAGAGCTGCACGGCATTGCATCTCGACGATACGACCCTGCACGTAGGCACGAACTCTCGTTTTGTCCAGCGCACGCTGGGACGACTGGCGTCTCAACTGGACGAGACCGCCTCGGCCGTAGCTTTTCAACCACTCCATGTGGAAATCGAGGTTTCCACAGGAGCTTCAAAGCCCAAGACGGTGCAAAAACCCGCGCGCGAGCAGCCAGCAGCACAAAAACCCGAGGCACCAGCCCCCGTCGCCGCTCCCACACGCGAGAAGCGACGCAATGCCAAGCCAAACCCCCTCGTAGAGGACATAACGCCTACGGATTCCCTGCTCACCTTCGAACGATTCGTCGAAGGCCCGCAAAACAAGTTCGCCTTCGACGCCGCCAAGCAGGTGGCGAACGGCAATCGTAACTACAACCCCCTCTTCATCTACGGCAAGAGCGGGCTGGGAAAGACACATCTTCTGCGTGCAATACAGAATTACATCGCGCTGAACGACCCAGAGCGCGTATGCGTATACCGCGTCGCCACCGACTTCATCGACGACTACTCCCGCGCGATGAAAAACGCCGGCGCGGGCGCCGCGGCGGCACTGGCGGAAAACTACCACAGCATCGACGTTCTCATCATCGACGACATACAACTCATGAGCACGGCCGCTGGCACCATAGGGTTTTTCTACGACACGTTCAACTACCTCGTGGGGCACGGCAAGCAGATCGTCCTCGCGGCCGACCGCACGCCCTCCGAGCTTGGCATGGGCCAGTCGCGCTTCGACGAGCGTGTGACCAGCCGCCTCGACTCGGGCATGACCGTATCCATCCAAGTGCCCGACTACGAGCTCAAGTTGCAGCTCATCGACGCCTTCTACGAGCGCATGCGCGCAGACGCCCGTGCCGAGCACATCCCGGGGCTCGACGCCGACATACCCGAAGACCTGCGGAGGCTCATGGCGCAGCGCGCAGGCACAAACATCCGCGTGATAGAGGGTTTCGTGCAGTCGTGCCTCATGCTCGCGTACCAAGGCGAAATGACCGGTCGCCACATCACGGAAGAGGACATCATCGGTGCCGCCGACCAAAAGTGGCCGAGTGGGCAACGCCACGTGACCGTCGTCCAGATACAGGAGGCCGTGGAACGAAGCTATGGCATTGACCATAGCGCCCTCGTGGGCGGCAAGCGCAACAAAGAGCTCATGGAGCCGCGCCACGTGGCCATATGGCTCACGCGCGAGCTCACCGACAACACCCTCGCCGATATAGGCAAGCACTTCGGAAACCGCACGCACGCCACCGTGAAGCACAGCATCGGCGTCATAGAGGAGGGAATGCGGGAGGACAGGGTCCTGCAAGACCGTGTGGCGAGAATCCGAGACTCTATTTTGGAATAAATAAACGATGTTGAAAACATTGTTTATTTCACGTACACACGCGCAGACAACTCGCCATGCCCTGTAGAAACGAATTTACGAAGACTTGTTTAAAGAAGAAACCGTTGAGAAGGCTGATGTGGAAATAGACCTATACACGATGCATCTACCTGCGCATATGCGGACTTTTCTACTTTTGAACAGAACCTATTACTACTATTAGATTTATAAAGAATATAAAAGAAATAGGAGGGATCCATGAAGTTTACCGTGAGTCAGTCGTCGCTCGCCAAGGCGATCGCCGTGGTATCGAAGGGCATAGGGGCGCAGTCGACCCTTCCCGTACTCGGAGGTGTGTTTCTCCGAGCCGAAGCGGGTTCCATAGAGTTTCAGACCACGAACACGACGATTTCCATAAGACACTCCATAGCGGCAAACGTCGAGGAAGAGGGAGCCACGGTGGTCTCTGGCAAGATACTTGGCAACGTCGTGAAGACCCTTCCAGACGCGGCGGTGACCTTCGAGGACACGGGCGGCTACATGAGCATCTCGTGCGAGAAGTCGAATTTCCGACTCATGACCCTCAACGCAAACGACTTTCCTGAGTTTCCTGAAATAGAGACCGAGCAGCAGGTGGAGCTTCCCAGTGGGATCCTCTCCTCCATGGTGGACAAGGTGTACAAGGTCACGAGCAAGGACACCTCCCGACCCATCCTTGCCGGCGTGCTCCTTACGGTGGAAAACAACACCATACGGCTCGTTGCCACCGACTCCTACCGTCTGGCGGTATGCGACACAAATACCGAGACTTCGTCTGCGGACGCACCCTTTGAGGTCATCGTGCCGGGCGGAACCTTCCATGAGGTCCTGTCGCTTCCCTCCATGACCGATCAGCTCGTCATCGGGCTGGCAGCCAGCCAAATCGTGTTTTCCTTTGGAAACACGACCTACGTGTCGCGTCGCATCGAGGGAAACTTCCCCAACTTCCGTCAGCTTCTGCCCACGCAGTGCAACACGTCCGTGAGGATCGACGCGGGAGGCCTCGCGCAGGCGCTGCGGCGCGTCTCCGTCATAGCCGCCTCGAATCCGTCCGTGAGGTTTGACATAGACGCCGACGGCAGCCTGCTCAAGCTCTCCGCTTCCTCACCCGACCAAGGGGAGTCGAGTGAGCTTATTGACGTGGAGGTGGAGGGAGAGTCCATGTCCATCGCGCTGAACTACCATTACGTCTTGGACTGCGTATCGGCCTCCGCCCAGGACAAAGACGTTTCGTTCGAGCTCTTGTCATCCATGCAGCCGGCTGTGTTCAAGAGCTATGCGAGCATAAACTACCTGTACTTGCTCATGCCGGTACGGATGTAGGGGTTCATGCCGGAAGGGACGTGTTGGCCGTCGTTCTTCTTGGCCGAGAGGAACGACGGCAAGACGGCTGGCTGAGAGGAGA
>CACXZL010000020.1:0-14496 GCA_902772085.1 uncultured Coriobacteriaceae bacterium
CCCCACATCCAGAATACGCTGGGGCTTCCCCTCGCAACGTATGCGATGCTACGCAAGCGTACGCTTGCCGAGCGGCCCGCAAAGGAATCGCTTGTGCGTCTTGGTATCCTCTTCTTTGCATGGGGTGCGGGCTATGGTTTGGTGTGGGCCACAAAATGGATCATAGGGTTTGTGGTGTGTGGCTCGAACGTCTTTGAAGGGGTCGTAGGACTTGCAGGCAGCTGGACATCCGGCACGCCCGAAGGCGTGGAGAGCGTGTCTCGCATGGACGTCATACGAGAGAACTTGGGGCAGATGCTGCCTAGATGGCTCGTACTCGTTTGTGCCGGACTGGCTGTCGTGTGGGCTGGCCTCATGCTTCGCTTCCGGCGCAGGGGCTCAGGAACGCTTGTGCTTGCGCTGCTTTGTGCGGCGGCGCTTCCCTTCGTATGGTATCTCGTGCTCGCCACGCATTCGCATGTGCATTCTTTCTTTGCGTACAGGAATCTCTGCGTGTCGGTATATGCCTTGGGGCTGATCGCATGCTACGCGATGGACTGGCGGGCGCTGCGAGACAGGCTGTCGTTTTGGAGGGGCACGGTGGTGTCACGGGCTTTGCCAAAAGGCGCTAAACCGCCTCTACAAAACCATACCCAGCCCGTCAAAAAAGGGGGTTGGCCCCTTTCGCCAAAGCACCTTTGAGGAGGTCGCGATGACAAAACCGATTCCGGAGCTGCTTGCACCGGCGGGAGGGCCGCCGGAATTCAATGCGGCATTAGCTGCAGGCGCTGACGCCATGTATTGTGGATATGGCAACACCTTCAATGCGCGGCGCGGCGCTCAGAGCTTCACGGCAAAGACGTTTGGCGAAGCATGCAGGAGGGCGCATCTTGCGGGTGCTCGGGTCTACGTCACGGTGAACGTTGCCATACGTGATGACGAGCTCCCCACCGTGCTCGGTCTCGTGCGGCGTGCCTGGCTGCTCGGTGCGGATGCCTTCATAATCCAAGACTGGGGGCTTCTGCGGGAGGTGCATGCGCGTTGGCCCGAGGTGGAATGCCACGTCTCTACGCAGGCAAACGTCCATGACGCGCGTGGCGTCGCATGGTGCAAGGAACGCGGCGCCACGCGCGTCACGCTCTCCCGTGAGCTGTCGATGGCAGAGATTGCTCAGATTGCCCAGACGGGCGTCGACTTGGAGTGCTTTTGCCACGGGGCCATATGCGTTTGTTATTCGGGCGTGTGCCAGATGAGCTCGTGCGCAGGAGACCGCTCGGCAAACCGCGGCGCCTGTGCGCAACCATGCAGACTTCCCTATGAGTTGGTGGGGGACGACGGTTCGGTGCTTTCTCCTGCGGATCGGGGTAGGCCGCTTTGTCCAAAGGACTTCTATGCCTTCGACGACCTGCCGGCGCTTGTAGAGACGGGCGTGAGGTCGCTCAAGATCGAGGGACGACTCAAGGGGTCTGACTATCTTGCCTCCGTGGTGGGGGCATATCGAGCTCAGCTCGATGACTTGGCGGAAGGTGCGGAAACGTCCGACGCTACCATAGAGGCGAGGCGCACGCGTCTGAAGCGTGCGTTCAACCGTGATTTCACCAACGCCTACCTCCATGGAACCTCTGGCGACGAGCTCATGAGCTACGAGCGGTCAAACAACCGCGGTGAGCTCGTGGGGGAGGTCGTGGACTCTCGTTCCTTCGGCAGCGTGAAGGTGCGACGCGGTGGCAAGGGCGGTGGTCGCGAGAGGCTGCGCACGGTGGGTGTCGCCGAAGTGGACATTTCGCTGCATAAGCCCGTAAACAAAGGCGACCTGCTGGAGATTCGCCCCGTCGCAGACCCAAGCCAGTTCATCACCGCCTTGGCGCCCGACGAGGCGGAGGCCGGACTCGTCCTTACCTGCCGCACGTCGAGGGCGATGTCGGTGGGATCGCTCGTGCGCGTGATCCGTAGCCAGCATGCGCTCGATGAAGGGGCCCGTCTCTCTGTACGGGAGGTCCCGCGCAAACGTCGCGTGGCGGTATGCATACGGGCTCGACAGGGCGAGGCGTTTTGCGTGGAACTCTCCACGATTGACGGGGTCGCGCGTGCGAAGGCCAAAGGGTTCACGGTGGAGCCGGCCCGTACGCGCGTCGTGAGTGAGGCGGACCTCGTCGAGCACGTGGGACGCATGGGTGGTACGCCCTTTGAGGCCGCTTCGTTTGACGTAAGCCTTGACGAGGGGTGCGGGATGTCGTTTGCGGCGGTGCATGCCGTCCGTGCTGAGGCTTGCGCGTTGTTGGAGCAGGCGATCCTTGCGCCGTTTGACCGGCGTCGGCTGCCCGACATCGGCTCGTTGAGGGGAAGTGCTGCAAACGCGACGCATGATGCCCATCCGCTTGCACCTGAAGTATGCGCTCTGGTGGCGAGTCCAGAGGCGGCACAGGCAGCGCATGGTGCTGGGGCTACGCGGGTGTATGCTGCGGCGAGCGCCTTGGACGAGGGCGCATGGCCAGACTGGGTTGTCCCGTCTTTGGATGAGGTGTGCCGAGAGACAGACCATGGACGCTCGGATTCCTACGTGCTAGCAGACAAGCCCGTTGCGGTGGGCAACGTCTCCGAGCTCGCGCTTGCATCCGCACGCGGTGCGTTGGCGGAGATCCGGGGATGCATTCCCGTGCACAATCGCTCTTGTCTTGCGGCGCTCGTGGAGGCAGGTGCTACGGGCGTTTGGCTATCGCCCGAGCTATCGTTGGAGGAGATTCGTCGCATCACTCGCGATCCATACGTGCCTTTTGGACTTATGGTGCTTGGAAGGGCGCGGGCGATGACGACCGAGCATTGCGTGTTGCAAGTGGCACACAGGTGCGTGCATGATTGCTCGGTATGTCGACTGCGCCAAGCGTCGTTGTCGCTGCGCACGGAAAAGGGGGACCTCTACCCAGTGCGTACCGATGTCCACGGGCGCTCTCGTGTCTACGCCGCGTATCCACAAGACCTTACGCCGCAGGTGGGCGAGCTGCTCGAGGTCGGTGTGACGCGCTTCTTGGCAGACTGCACGTTGCTTTCGGCGAGGGAGACGGCCAAGGCCGTTGCGCGTGTGGGACGGGCGTTGGATGCGACCTTGTGCGGAAAGATGCCGGATGCGCGCCTGCCCGGCTACACGTCGGGGCACTTGTTTGCGCCTATAGGGTAGAGCAACGTACTGTAGTTCCATAGTGACGCACCCGATGTTTTGCTGTTTAATAGGGTGGATGCTTGAGCAACGCTTGCTATAGGACGACAAAGGAAATCATAGATAATAATTCGACGAGTAGGGATGGTGAAAGGGAAACCATGGATAGCCAGCTGAAAGTGCGACGTACGTGCCGGGGTAGGGGAAAGATCTTCTCGCTCATTGAATATGCGGGTACGGGCGTTCCGTATGCCCTCGAGGCGCGAGCGTTTCTATCCGATGGGACATCTGTCCCGTCAAAAGTGCATGTCTACGAACAAAACGCCTCTTGGGTGCTTGTATTGGCTGTCTTGGACGTCTCGCAAACGGTAGAGCTGCGCTGCACTGATGTTGATGGCCATGAACTCACGTGTGTCAAGCGCGTGGTACATCCCAGGGTTGCCAAGATGAGCTCCCAGGTACATACCTTTATGAAAGACGCGTTGACCGAGCGTATACGCAACTACGATATCAGGCCTTGTTTTGGCGAGTATTGCATAGAGGTGAAGCGCTTAGTCCAGGCACCACATGACGTTGACGTATTGCAGATGGAGGCGGTGTGCGTAAGCGACTCTCTTGAGGCTTTGTCTGCACCCGTAAGCTTTTCTTTTTTGAATCGGAAAGGCAAGCGGGCTTCCCTTGGCGACTGCGTCATGATGCGGGATTCCATAGACGCAGTGCCAGAAACTCCCGATTGCTTCCGCCGTGTGGTGCAGTTCTCCATCCGCACGTCCAGCTCCCTGGACGCGGCAATTATCTGGGCTCATTCCGAGAGCGAAAAAACCCAAAGCGGCTTCGTAGGTTTTCTGACGCTCGAACCCCACGATCTCGTATTTTGGCGCAACTACTGGCACGGCACGACGTGGCCCGCATTTTTGGAGGAGGCTTACACTGAGCAGTACCATAGGGCTTGGGAGCTGCCAAAGAGAGATTGGGAGATACAGCGGCATACGCAACTCCGGGTCAATCCAATGTTTTCCATCATCGTCCCGCTGTATCGTACACCGCTTGGCTACTTTGACGAGATGGTGGAGTCGGTGCTGGGGCAGAGCTATGGAAACTTCGAGCTCATCCTCGTCAACGCCTCTCCTGAAGACAACGCCCTTTGTAAGCGTGTGGAGCATTGGCACAATTATGACTCGCGGGTGAAGACGGTAAACCTTGCCCAGAACTACGGCATCACGGAAAACACCAACGAGGGCATCAAGGCTGCGACGGGCGACTTCCTGTGCTTCCTCGACCACGACGACACGCTCACGCTCGACGCACTCTTTTGCTATGCGAAGGCTTTGGAAGACTACCCCGAGACCGACATGTTTTATTCCGACGAGGACCATGTGGAGGAGGGTGTCTATAAGAACCCCTACTTCAAGCCAGACTGGGAACCGGATCTCCTGCTGGGCATGAACTATGTCTGTCATTTCCTCGCGGTACGCAAGAGCATCGTGGACGGGATGGAGCTGCCTACCAAGGAGTTCGACGGATCGCAGGACCATCACATGGCATTGCGTGTCTCTGAGGTTGCCAGAAACATCTATCACTGCCGTAAGGTGCTCTATCACTGGCGAATCCATCCGGGTTCCACGGCAAACAATACCGGTGAGAAGCCCTATGCCGTGGAGGCGGGTCGCCTTGCCGTGCAGGCACACTTGGATCGTACAAACGCCCACGCCCGGGCCGTCCATTCCACGCGAGCGGAAGGTCGCTATGAGGTGGAGTACGAGCTCAGCGAGCATCCGCTTGTCTCTATCCTCATACCAAACAAAGACGCGGTGCCGGTGCTCGAGAGATGCCTTCGCTCGATTCGCGAAAAGACCGACTACGACGCCTATGAGGTCGTTGTGATAGAAAACAACAGCCAAGACGAATCTACCTTCGCCTTCTATGAACGGGCATGCAAGGAGGATCCGCATGTGCGCGTGGTGTATTACGAGGGGGGCTTCAACTACGCGAGGATAAACAATTTCGGTGCCGCGCAGGCACGTGGCGAGTATCTCCTCTTGCTCAACAACGACACCGAGGCTCTGGAACCTGGATGGCTTACGCGCATGGTGTCGCTCTGCATGCGTCCGACGACGGGAATCGTGGGAGCAAAGCTGCTCTATCCCGATGGGACGGTGCAGCATGCGGGAGTAATCTCAAACCAGTACGGCGGTCCCGGCCACGTAAACATGTATATGGACGGAGAAGATGCAGGTACTGTGGAGACGCTCCGTCTTATGCAGGACGTTACGGCGGTCACGGGGGCGTGCCTGATGACGAGTCGGAAGGTCTTCGCGGAGGTAGGCGGCATGGATCCTATCTTCGAGGTAGACTACAACGACGTCGACTTCTGCTGGCGTGTGCGCAAGGAGGGTTACCTGGTCGTTTTTGATCCCTCGGTGAGGCTCTATCATTACGAGTCGGTAAGCCGTGGGTTCCACCCAAGCTCTGAAAGCGCCCTACGTTTCGAGCGAGAAAAGGGGTTGTTGCGGCAGCGCTGGCCAGAGCGTTATGCGTTTGCCGATCCCATGGGCAATCCAAATTACAGTCAGGGGTCACCATATTACCGATTGGGTAGTCCAGCGCTGTAGGCGACAGCTGCGCACCGCTGTACTTCTGTATATACGCTTTTCTTCGTATGGGAAACGCAAGAAATGGGTATGAGAAAAGAATTGCTTGAATGACGTTTTGAGGAGCTACCATGACAGATGCCAAGGGAGACGAAAAGATCGATCGCGAGCTGCTTGAGGCAACGCTCAATGTAATCCGCCAAAGCCTACAAGCCGATGGTGGTGATGTGGTTCTCGTGGACGTGGAAGATGAAACGGGAACGGTGACGCTGGAGATGCAAGGAGCATGCGCAGGATGTCCGTTGTCGTCTTTTGATATGAGCGAGGGCATCGAGCGTATATTGCGCGAGCACGTGCCGGGTGTAAAGCGGGTCGCACCTGCGGTGTTTTAGCATACCGAATCCTTGCGGTAAGTAAGAGGGGCTTGTTCTGCTGGATATGTAACAAGCCCCCTTTTTTTGTTCGCTGCGTCCCGCTTGTTTTTTGGAGGGAATTATTGGCTTACGATGCGGTGAACCGTGAAGGGACCGGCGGTCGCGAAGGGAACGAACTGCGTGCGTGCTGTATCCCACTGAGAGAGGTCGTTTAACGAAAGCCAATACGTTGCCCCAAGCTTCGGTACTTCATCAGGCGCGATGGTGATTTTGAGGGAATCGGCATAGGGGTTCACGAAAGTTGTCGTCGTATCGGGCGCTATCTGAATGTGTACGTATCGATTGTATGTGTTTAAATAAGCGCCATCCGTGTCTATGGCCCGCCAACGTTCAAGATTCGGATAGACGTTAACGCTTGTGATAGTGCGCGCTCCTACGGTGATGGTGGCTTGTCCATAATCGGAACTGTCGGTGATCCAGATGGCGTCGGGGTCTTCTTGAACGATTTGTTCTACTGCCTTGAGCGTATCGCTTTGCAGTAGTGCATCTGCGCCACGCTGAAGAGGATTCACGCACATGCCGGATACGAGTACTACCGCTGCACTGGCGAGCAAGAAGGCGCCAGACAAAGACGGAGTCTCACGCGCCTCATACCTTCTGCTTTTGGCAAATACAGCTATCACGGGTGCCACGAGGACAGCTGTTGTTGTGGCGAGAAGTAGAAAAGCCCAGCGGCTTTGCCTCATCAAATCAGGCACCTGTATGGTTGCAAACGCAATAGTACCCGCAACGATGGCAGCAACGATGCCGATGGAGATAACTCGAAGCATAAGGGGACTTTTGGTGTGGGTGTATGAATGTCTTGAAGCGTCTTGAACGTATGCGAGGGATCTTGCAAGAAGAACCACATCTAGGTAGCCGAGAGCGAGCGTCAGTCTGCCCGTCTGCACGTTGCCCAGAAGGGTGAACTTCGCCAGTGCGGACGGAAACCCAAAGGCACCATATGAAAAGAGTATTGCATAGGGTACGAGCAGACAGATTATCCAGGTATCGGCATGGCCCTTACGTAAGCTATATATGAGAGTGCAGACGGCCAATATGATGCCCAGTGGGAAGAGCGATGCGAAGGCGGACGCTTCGCAGACATTTGGCGCATACGCTTCCGGCCAGAATGGTGCGAGCATTGAGACGAGCGGGTTGACGAGAAGTGGAAACAGGCCTCCTCCAGTGAAAAACCGGCTGCCTGGATAGGAAGTATGCATGACGGTCTGTATAGCTTCCCAGCTGTTTGCGAGGGAGATGCCAAGTAGGATTGCCGCGACTTCGAGACACACGATGAGGGGGAGTGCTACGTCGCGTATGACGGGCATCCTCTTGCCGGGCCCAACCTCCTTTGCCCAGAGATAGAGGACCGCAACACCCATGAAGCCAAAGACGTACACCAGCGGGATTTGCCAAGAAGGATAGATGATCAAAGCGTAGCACCCGAGAAGCCAACTTAGCAATGCGGACCATCCAAACTGCGACCTGAATCGGCGTGCGCGGAGCACGTGGTGGAGCGAAAGAACGAGTCCTTGTCCAAAGATGAAGAGCTCGGCAGTTCCGTTTACGGCAAACCACCACTCTATGATGGGGGCAAAGCCGATGAGGATTGCCGCATACGCTGCGATGCGACGCCTTCGATTTGTGACGAGTATCATGCATTCATAGGTAGTCAAGACGAGAACGATAGCCCGTGCGCACCAAAAGAACGAAAGCCCCCGTGAAGCTCCAAACGCGAGAAAGCCCCAGAGAAAGGGCCGGAAGAGCGTTGCGACGCTCCAGGATGGCTGGGCGTAAACCATGGTGACATCAGTGGGGCATCCTCGAATCACCTCCGAGATTGCGTTATTGCCTGTATAAGATTGCGAGAAGGCAAAAGGTGTAAACACGCTCCATTCGTCCGAACGATACGGCCATGGCCTGCCAAAAAGAGTGCCGTTGAAGCTGTCTTCGCCGAGTCTGGGACCCCAGAGGGCAATCGACGATCCGCTGATTTCGAATAACACAAGCACGCACAGCAGGATGGCAGACAACAAGTAGCGATGCTTCACGATCGTCTCTGCGACGCGCGAACTCACGGTAAGCATCAGCAGAGAGAATGTGACGAAAAAGAACAGTCCCATCCGCAGGGCGGTACTCACTGAAAAGCTTCGGAAAAAAACGCCCGCAGCGTCTCCAGTTTGTGCTAGGAAGGAGAGGTCGTAGGTGAACTCGAGATAGAGCGTGCATAGCAGTGCCACGAGTAGAGAAAAAGCCAGATACCCATATGGACGTACTGATTTTTGCAGGGAAAACGCTTTCATTTGCATGGGTTTTTCCTTCATGTGGCTGTCCTTCATGCGGATAATTCGAGTTGCCGTAATTTTCTATATACTATAGCTGAAGTAGTAAGATATATCTGCATCTTGAACAATCGGGAAACCCCAAGAAAGGCGATCAGCATGAAAGGCATCATCCTCGCGGGTGGCAGCGGCACGCGTCTGTACCCCATCACCACGGTCACGAGCAAGCAGCTCCTGCCGGTCTACGACAAGCCCATGGTGTACTACCCGCTCTCCACGCTCATGCTCGCGGGCATCCGCGACATCCTGCTCATCAGCACCCCGCGCGACCTTCCGGGCTTTCGGGCGCTGCTGGGTGACGGCAGCGACTTCGGCGTGTCGCTCTCCTACGCCGAGCAGCCCTCGCCCGACGGCCTGGCGCAGGCCTTCGTGATCGGCGCCGACTGGATCGGCGGCGAGCCCTGCGCGCTGGTGCTCGGGGACAACATCTTCTACGGCAACGGGCTCTCGAGGAGGCTGAGGCGTGCCGTGGCCAGCGCCGCCGAGGGGAGGGCCACCGTCTTCGGATACCACGTGGACGACCCCGAGCGCTTCGGCGTGGTGGAGTTCGACGACGAGTTCAACGCCGTCTCCATCGAGGAGAAGCCCGCCTGCCCAAAGAGCAACTACGCCGTGACGGGGCTCTACTTCTACCCGGCGAGCGTGACGGCAGAGGCCGCCGCGGTGGAGCCCTCCGCGCGCGGGGAGTACGAGATCACCGACCTGAACCGCCGCTACCTCGACGCCGGCATGCTCGACGTGATCACGCTGGGGCGCGGCTTCGCGTGGCTGGACACCGGCACCATGGAGAGCCTCTTCGCGGCGAGCGAGTTCGTGCGCACGGTCGAGGGAGCGCAGGGCCTTCCGGTCTCCGTGCCCGAGGAGATCGCCTACGAGAACGGCTGGGTCACGCGCGAGCGGCTGCTCGAGTGCGCCGAGCGCTACGGCAAGAGCGTCTACGGCGCGCACCTGCGGGAGGTCGCCGAGGGTCGGCTCGTGCCGGACATGCACTTCACCGCCTAATGCCAAGATCGGGTTGTCGACCAAAGAAAAAGGCTTGACAAAATCATAGAGTTCTCCGCGCCCGCATTCGCGACTCATGAAGCGAGCGTGGAGCCGCATGCGGGCCAGGCGCAGGCACGAGCGCGTGGACAGTAGCGTGCTCTCAATGAATGAGCCATGATTCCTGATTCTTGCTGGACATGTGTTGGACAGCGGATGATAATATTTGCAAGTGCTGTTTGTAGTTGTGGTCGACTAAGCGACCGCAGTCGAAAGGAGCAACTATGGAGAATGTGGTAACCGCAATATTTGATGTGGAGAGCGAGGCCTACAAGGCGTTCACCGAGATTCGCAACAAGCCCTTCGGAGCTGGCTATACCGTAGCTGAGGCGTCTCTGCTCAAGCATGAGGGCGACTCGATTGTCGTCGCCGATGCATTTGATGCGGCGGGCATCACGTCTGACGACACGGCGACGGGCATGATCGTGGGATCGCTCATCGGTATCTTGGGCGGACCGCTGGGCGTCCTTCTTGGCGCAAGCGCCGGCGCACTTATCGGTAGCGCGTTCGATTCCGACGACGCTATCGACAGCGCCTCTATGCTTGAGGTTACGGCTGCTAAGCTCTATGAAAACGAAGTTGCCATCGTGGCGCTGGTCCAGGAGGACGAGCCTGCGTTTGATGCGGCGTTCGAGGGCTATAAGACTACCGTCATGCGTCACTACGCTACCGACGTGCTCGGCGAGGTCGACCGTGCCCGTGAGTCGCAGGCGGAGATGGAGAACCAGCTTCGTCAGCAGCTGCGTGCCGAGAGGAAGGAAGAGAGAGCCGAGAAGCGCGAGGAGCGCAAGGATAAGATCCAGGGCAAGTTCGATGGCATCAAGGCCAAGCGCGAGGAGCGCAAGGCCGAGTTCGACGAGGGCATGGAGATTGCCAATGCCCAGTTCACCACCAGCACCAAGGAGATGCTCGGCACCGAGTAGCATGTTTCGGCTACAAAATCGTGGCAACTGGGGCCGGCCCCTTTTTTGGTCTATAAAAAAGGGGACGGCCCTCATTCATCTGGATCGTCCTCCGCGCAACCTCGTGTGCAAATGCGGACACGAAGCAGTAGGGCCGCTCACCGCTGCTGTCCGTGTATCGTCCTTCACCGTGCACGTCCCGGCATTCCGCGTATTCTCTGCCATGATGTATACGCAATTTGGATTGTGGTTGATAGCCATGCTGCTAATTGTTGGACAACTTCTTGTAATATATCTTCTAATGTCTACAATGGTTGCAACCTATTGAAAGGAATGCGTCATGGCAGGTTTTTTGCAGGCGCTTAGAAACGCGCGCAAGAAGACCAAAGACAAAGTTGACTACACCCAGCGTGGCAAGGAGATTATCGCCATTCTCAAAAAATATGACTACAGCGATGGACTCACGCCAACGATGACAGTCGACATTCTGCAGGACCTCGGACCCACCTTCGTGAAGCTCGGCCAGATCGCCTCTACCCATACTGACATGCTGTCGGTAGAGTACTGTGATGCCCTGGCACGGCTCCGTTCGAGCGTGGCACCCATGGATGCCGAGACCGTTCACTCCCAGATCGAGAAGTACCTCGGCAAACCAACGGACGAGCTCTTTGCCTCTTTTGAAGACAAGCCCCTTGGTGCTGCGTCCATAGGTCAGGTGCACAAGGCCGAGCTCAAGGACGGTACCGTGGTGGCGGTGAAGGTCCGCCGTCCCGGCGTCGTGGATACCGTAGCACAGGACTTCGCCCTCATAGAGCGGATCTTGGACATCGGTGAGAAGTTCTCTGGCTCCAAAGACGGTGGCGTAGACCTCATGACTATGGTGGTCGAGCTGGAGAAGACTTCCATCTACGAGCTCGACTTCACCAACGAGGCTCGCAACCTCGTTCGCTTCTATGAAAACAACAACGAGCGCGAGGACGTGAAGATTCCCAAATGCTACGAGGAGCTCTCAAACGAGGCCATTCTCGTGGAGGACTTCGTCAGCGGACCCGAGGTAGGCGACACGGAGTACGTGGCATCGCTCTCAATCGAGGAGCGCGACCGTCTGGGGAATCTGGTGGCAGACAATTATGTGGAGCAGATTCTCACCGACGGCTTCTACCACGCCGATCCTCACGCTGGCAACGTGCTGCTCGTGGATGGTGGCATAGAGTGGATCGACTTCGGCATGATGGGCACCATCAGCTCTAAGCAGCGCCAGAACTTGTTGGATATCGTTACTGCCCTCGTGAAGCGCGACAACTACGGGCTCAAGCGTGCGGTACTGCAGATTGCGCATCCACGTGGTCCCATAAACCACGGTGAACTGCTAGACATGTGCGAGCAAATGACAAGCCAATACGCCGACAGCGATTTGGAGAGCTTCGATACGGGCAACCTCCTTTCGACGCTTCAAGGCAACCTCGAGGCTGAGGGCTACGACATCGATCCGTTCCTCACAAATCTGGGACGTGGCTTGATTACCATCGAGGGCACGGTGAAGGCGCTCAGCCCGCGCGTAAACATCATGGACTGCATAACGCGTCACATAAACACCGGCTTCGATCCAGACATGCTCGAACGCATGGTAGAGTCGTTTGTGATGAAGGGCGTTCAGGGCGCCGAGGACCTAGTCGGCCTGCCGACCAAGGCGGTGGAGACGCTCGACATGCTTCAGAAGAGCCAGATCAACGTGGGTGGTGACCTGACACTCGAGCCGAAGACCGTGAAGTCGATCAACCATATGGTACGAAACGTCATACTGGCGCTTTTGGCCTGCACGCTCTTCATCGGTGCGTGCATGTTGTGCGCGGCTGGCGCGGAGACGGGAGGCCAGTGGATGCTCACCGGCGCGGGATATGGCTTTGGCGCAGTGGGCTTCGCCCTCATGATTTACGTCTTCCTCACTGTGCGCAACGACTAAGATGTACGAGAGAGGTCACCTCACTAGTCCGGCACCGTGTGGCTAAAGGTTTGGAATGGCGCATGAAAGGGGCTTCTCCTCTTTCATGCGCCCTGTTTTTTGCGAGATAAGGAGAAATGCCCATGGGCAAAAGCATGAGCGCAAAGGTGATGTCGGGGCTCATCAGGGCCATCCCCAAGTACACGGCAGAGCAGAGCGAGCGGAGGATACGAGACGCCCTTGTTAAGGGTGAGAAGCCTGAAGAACCGCCTACCAACGTTGCGACGAGATATGAGGACAGCGTGAATGGACGCGTGTTCTACGTCAACGAGAAGGGAATGTCCCGTTACACCGTGTTTTACATACACGGAGGGGCGTATCGATGGGGTTTCTTGCGGCCCCACTGGCGGTTCATAGAACGTATCGCAAAGGAAACGAACGCGCTGGTGATTGCCCCTGGCTACCGCTTGGCCCCCTTTGCGACCTACAAGGAGGCCTATGACCTTATCGTGCCGCTATACAGGCAGTATCGCGAGGAGCATCCGGAGAAGAAGGTCATCATGATGGGCGACTCTGCTGGCGGTGGTCTCGCGCTGGCGCTTGTGGAGCACTTCAAGGAGGAGGGAATCCCTCTGCCAGACGAGCTCGTGCTCTTTTCGCCGTGGGTAGACATCTCCATGGAGAACGAGGAGATTCCAAAATACCAGCCGAGGGACCCTATGTTGCCAGCTGCTGCAGCAAGGCCTGCCGCGAGGCGTTGGTCGGGTGATCTCGACATTCACGATCCCAAGGTGAGTCCGCTCTTTGGTGACCTGAGTGGGATTCGGAACGTGACGGTTTTTGTGGGTACGGATGAGATCCTGTATCCGGATGTGCGAAAGATGTTTTCCATGCTGGACAAGGACGTGTCGAATGAGCTGATCGTGGGAGAGGGGATGTACCACTGCTATCCTCTTGGCCATACCAAGGAAGCTGTTCCCGCGCGCAACAAGGTATTCCAAGCCATCTTGAGGTAAGGGCAGCTGCTCGGATGCTACGCGACCTGCAAGCGATTGACGAGGGGCCAGAATCGGTTCAAAATATCGCTATGTAAAGATGGGGACGCTCCACGGAGTGCTAGAGGAAGGAGTAGGGATGAAAGCACTGAAGAAGATCGTCATGCTCATGGCGGTGCTAGCTTGCGTTGTGGCCATAGGAGGTTGTGCCGGCAGGGGATCGTTGTCGGACGAGCCTGACGACGCTACGGGAGGATACACGGTCAAGGCGGATGACGCGGGAAAAGGCGCGGCCATCGTCAAGCTTACCAACGCGGCTGGCGAAACCGTGTTTGAAGAGAAAGCGAGTGGGAATGCCTCTACAGTGCACGAGATCGAGCCCGGCGACTATTCTATGAGCGTGACCTGCAATGAGGACGGAACCACGGGCACGATGCTTATTGCACCCATGAACAAGGCCGATGCCGAGAAGTAACGCTTGCGCCGGGCCTGTGACCTTGTCGATTTACGTTGGGCCATCCTTCGGTGTAGTGACTACATGGAAGGATGGCCCTCTTGTGAAATGGCGTCGAAAGGCGGGAAGACTATGAAAGACGCAATCATTGTCGTAGTGATTGTGATCGTGCTGGCTTGCGGGCTTACGCTGGCGGTCGCGCACTTCGTGATGAACGGAAAGCGACCCACCTTGCAGGAAGCTTGGGAGTGGCAGTCGGCACGCTACGACACGAGCTTTTACAACGATCTGGAAAAGACGGACTACCTCGTGACTGGCTACGAGGGCTACGAGTTGCACGTGCAGCTGCTCAAGAACCCAGAGCCGACAGACCGCTACGTCATATTTACTCACGGAAACACCGACAACCACATCGGCTCGCTCAAGTATGTGCAGATGTACATGGGACTTGGCTATAACTGCATCGTCTACGACATGCGGGGGCATGGCGAGGATAAGCCGACGTTTTGCACCTACGGCAAACTCGAGAGCAAGGATCTCGCGGAGCTGGTGAAGGACACGCGCAAGCGCTATCCGGAGCTTATCCAGCTTGGACTCCACGGCGAGTCCTTGGGTGGCTCAACTACCATCGAAGCGCTGGCGCTCAAGCCAGAGATAGACTTCGCCGTGAGTGACTGTGC
>CACXZL010000020.1:14541-24458 GCA_902772085.1 uncultured Coriobacteriaceae bacterium
TCTGCTTGTTTCCCCTCGTCAACGTGGGCATTCGCGTCCTCTACGGTTACTCGATTTACGACATGCGCCCGATCGATGCGCTAGATGGAAATGCGGTGCCGATTCTCTTCATGCAAGGAGATGCGGACACCACAGTTCCCCCGCAGAGCGCACGAGATCTGTACGAGCGGGCTACGGGCGTCCGCGAACTCCACTACATTGCCGGGGCCGATCACGCCGAGTCGATTCTGGTGGCACCGGACGAGTACCGTGAGACGGTGACCGCCTTTCTTGGGCGGGTCTGATCGACTGGGCGGGCCTTTGTGTCCGCCGACGGTCGCTTGTCATAGAGTTTTTCACGTCAACGCCTTGCTGAAAGGCTTATAAGCGCCTTTGCGAGGTAAAGGCATGGTGTTGCGGCTGCTCAAATAAAGACGCCTGCGGAGCATCTTTTCAAGCAGGAAAGATGCTCCGCAGGCGTTTTGTATTACCCACCGCAAAAAAGCTTCGCTTGCCAAAAGAGTCACAAGCCATGATTGCCCGTCACAAGGAAGCAGCGAGTGTGTGACGAAGTTGTTCTTTGGCAAAGCCAGTCTCTACGGGTCGGGTATAGGCATCGAGTTGATGCCTAGTTCGCGGCTTTCTGAGCGGCGTCCGCGATGGCCTCTTGTATCAGGTCGGCTCCGGCAGACAAGTCCTCGGGAGTTATGCTGGCGATGTCTGCGGACACCTTGCTTACGACGCCTGCCGCAGCCTCGGCGGCGAGTTCTGCGCCTGCTGCCACGTCATCGGGGGTGACGTTTGAAAGGTCTGCCGCGACCTTGTCGACTGCGTCTTTCACGGCCTCTGCGGCGAGCTCCGCGCCTGCGGCCACATCCTCGGGGGTTACGTTTGCGAGGTCGGCTGCGACCTTGTCGGCTGCACCCTTTACGGCTTCAGCAGCGAGTTCTGCGCCTGCCGCCACGTCCTCGGGGTTGATGCCCGCGATTGCACCTTCTGCCATCTCGCGGATGTCGTCCAATCCTGCCATGATATGGCTCCTTTCGAGTGGGATAAACGGATGATAGTTCATTATACATGGCCATTGGGGCGAGACTCTGTAGGCCGTCGAACATCTGGTATAATGAATCTCTTACGTTGTGGATTTGTGTATTTGAGGGGATGGCGCATATGCGACTTTTGGTAACTGGCGCAAACGGACAGCTGGGGCATGCGATAGACGCGGCACTTGAGGCGAAGGACGCTCCGGCCGCCTACGTGGACTGCGTGGTGGATTGGGTCGACCTTCCCGATTTGGACATTTCCAGTGCCTCGGCGGTTGACGCATGGTTTGTCGCACATGAGCCCTACGACGTAGTCGTGAACTGCGCCGCCTTCACAAACGTGGACGGTTGCGAGGCCGATTTCGCGGCGGCCTTCTCCGCAAACGCACTTGGGCCCATGAATCTCGCGCGCGCCTGTGCGACGGGCGACGCCGCGCTGGTGCACGTGTCCACGGACTACGTCTTCCCCGGCACCGAGCCAGGCGAGCGCCTGGAGACAGACGTGCCCGCGCCGATCTCGGCCTACGGACGCTCAAAGCTCGCGGGCGAGGGGCTTGCCCTAGCGGCGAACCATCGCACGCACGTCGTGCGCACTGCGTGGCTCTACGGTGAGGGCAAGAACTTCGTGCGCACCATGCTGCGTATAGGCGAGGGTCGCGACGAGGTCACCGTCGTGGACGACCAGCTCGGCAATCCCACCTCCGCCGCCGACCTCGCCCACGAGATCCTGCGCATCGCACTGACGGACGACTACGGCGTGTGGCACTGCACGAACGAGGGCATCTGCTCGTGGGCCGACCTTGCCGAAGCTGCGTACGAGATCGCGGGCGTAAACTGCCGCGTGAGGCGATGCTCGTCGGCAGACTGGAAGCGTATGAACCCCCAGAGCGCCGACCGTCCCGCCTTTTCGGCGCTGAAGAACGGCCATCTGGAGTCCACCATAGGAAACCAGATGCGCCCGTGGCGCGAGGCGCTTGAGGACTACCTGAGATAGGCCCAACAAACCCCTACGGGATTGCCTATGGATTGAGAGGACACATCGGTCTATAGGGGATGTCCCGAAGGTTTGCAGACAGAGCGATGGAGGGACGCCGTGCCGAAGCGTGCGAGTGATGCCAAGATTCCTGAGACGTCGTCACAGCGAGGGCTCGCATTGCGAATTTTCGCCACGGCGATTGCCTCTGGAGTGCTCGCCCTTGTGTGCGCTGCGGCAGTGGGGATTGTCCTTGGTCCCTTCAGTACGGGTGGTAGGTTCAATCCCTACTGGCTGGTCTTCTTCTGGACGGTCTTCTTTGTGGGCGGCGCGATGTACGCGTGTCGCAACTGGTTTGCCACAAAGCCAGAAAACATCTACCTGATCATAGTGCTTGCGGCTACCTTTGCATTCTCGTTCTCCATATCCGTGAGGGCCATAGGATGGGATACCGGCGTGCACTATCGCAACATGATGTGTTTCGCCAGCTTGGCAGGTGAGGTGGACGTTACCGCGTCGGACGACGAGATGATGGCGGCAAGTCCCCTCGAGTATGCGGGAGACACTGAGCTGATCGAACTGAACGAGCGCACGGACGATCTCGACGTGCGGGACGATGCTCCCGTGAGAAGCTTTGGGGCGCCAAAGACGCCCATGTGGTATGTGACGGGTGCGGAATACATCCCCTACGCGTTGGTTGAGAGGATTAGTAACTTCCTGCATGTGCCGTTCACCTGCGTGCTCGTAATGCTCAACATGACGGGAGCCCTGTTTTACTCGCTCGTGACCTATTTCGGTATGAAGAAACTCCGCTGGGGAAAGATGCCGTATGCGGTCATAGCGCTGCTGCCCACCTCGGTCTTTCTCGCATCCACGCTCGGTTATTCATACTGGCTCTTTTCCCTCCTGCTCTATGGCTTCGCCTCCTTGGTGGGGATGCTGCAGGGGAAGCAGACTGCCGATGCGGTTGCGCTGGCAAAGATGCTTGTCGCCCTGCTCGTCGGTATGCTCCCGCGCGTCGTGTACTTCCCGCTATTGTTTCTATGCCTGCTCATACCAACGCAGCGGTTTGCCACAAGGAGCCTCGCGCTCGTATATAGAGTGACGCTCGTGGGGTCTGCCATGGTTGCGTTTGGCGTGTGGCTCGTGCCCAAGCTTGTGGCGGGCACGCTTGGTGGCGATTTGCGAGGAGGGGATGAGGTGGATGCCAGCAAGCAGCTGGTATACGTGCTGACGCATCCGCTTGAGTTTGCTTCCACGCTCGGTGGATTCCTCTCGCCTCCGCTTCGTATGGAGGGTGGCGCCGCAGACGTGGAAGGCGTGAATATGGTTTCGGGATACCTTTCTGCCGAAGCCTCGCCGGGTCTCTTCACAAACTACGGCTACCTGCCGCGGGCGCATTGGGCTTTTACCGCCATCATTTGGGCTCTGCTCATAATTACCACGCTCACAAACAAGCCGCGGACCGAGGGATACGGACCTCTACCGGGCGTCGTGTCGCTGGTCTTGTGTGCCGGCATTCTCGTGATGATCGTCACGGCCATGTATCTCGACTTCACACCGGTGGGACTTCCTGAGGTTCATGGCGTGCAGCGACGCTACGTCATTCCGTTGCTATATCCCTTGCTCGCGTTTGTGGGTCCGCGTGTGCTGGGGCTCGACGGACGACTGCGGCAGAAGGGGACGGCCGTCTACAACGCCGTCGTGCTTGGTGGCATGGCAGCGGTCTTGTTTACCAGTTGGTGGTACTCGGCTCTCGTGACCCTTGTCTGAGGACGTTTTGCTTTGCACGTTGAGCGCAGGCTTCCCTTCTCCAGCCAAGGTCGACGGCAGAGAGTGATTCAATGTCAGGCACGTACGGAAACAGGAAATTCACCATGCTACTCTAGTAGCGTGTGGGGTGGAGGTGCGAGATGGCGCGTATGGTGAGCATCGGCAGGCAGTGGTTTGACGAGATGCGCGAGGGAGGCTACTTTCTGGTAGACAAGACCGCGTTCGTCCGCAAATGGTGGGAGTCGGGTGATGAGGTGACTCTTGTGTGTCGTCCACGACGTTTTGGCAAGACCCTCACGCTCTCCATGGTGGAGTGCTTCTTCTCTACAACGTATGCGGGGCGGGGAGAGGAACTCTTTGGTGGGCTGGACGTGTGGGATGGTTCACGATTCTGTGACCTACAAGGCTCGATCCCAACCATTATGATGTCATTTGCCGACGCAAAGGGAGGCTCTTTTGAGTCGCTGCGCAACGCCATATGCGAAGAAATCGCACGTGTATGGCGAAGCCACGCGGATGAGATAGACCAGACCGATCTTGGAATGCGCGAGCGCGAGCTTTTACTTGGTACTACGACCAGCGTTGATCCTGTCAGGGCAGCAGGCTCTCTCAAGCGTCTTTGTGAGCTTTTGCAGAAGGCGACTGGACGTAAGACGATTGTGCTCATTGATGAATACGACACTCCCATGCAGGAGGCTTGGCTTGGTGGTTGTTGGGATCGCATGGCTGACTTTATTCGTCGCCTCTTCAATGCCACGCTGAAGACTAACCCATCGTTGGAACGTGCTCTGTTGACGGGTATCACGCGTGTGACTCAGGAATCTATATTTAGTGACATGAATAATCTGGAAGTCGTTACTGTCACAGCCGATGCCTATGCGACGGATTTCGGATTTACCGAAGCGGAAGTGCGCTGTGCCATGGATGAGTTTAGGCTTACAGACCTAGCAGAGGTTCGGCGTTGGTACGACGGCTTTTCATTTGGGAACATCAGTCACATATACAACCCATGGTCGGTAACGAATTATCTTGACAAACGCGAGTTCCAGCCGTTTTGGGCAAACACGAGTGGGAATGGTCTCGTCTCGTCGTTGGTGCGAGAAGGAGACGAGGAACTGAAGACTGATATGGAGGAGCTGCTTGCGGGAGGAAGCGTGCGAAAGGCGATTGACGAACAACTGGCGTTTTATGATCTGGAGAATAGTAGTGATGCGGTGTGGAGTCTTTTACTTGCCAGTGGATACGTGCGCGCGGATGATGTGCAGCTGGAAGAAGGTGTCATGACCTGCACACTTTCCCTCACGAATTACGAGGTCGCTAGTACGTTCAACAAGATCGTTTCCCGATGGTTTCAGAAGGCACGGAGACCCTATAGCGAATTTGTACGCGCGCTGCTTGAAGGAGACGCGTGTGCTATGACGCGCTTCCTCAACGATGTGGCGCGGACGACCTTTTCGTTTTTCGACAGCGGCACACATCCGAGTGGAGAGGAGCCCGAACGCTTCTGGCATGGTTTCGTGCTTGGGCTTCTGGTGGAGCTGCGCAAGACTCATCAGGTGCTCTCAAATCGGGAGAGTGGCTACGGACGCTACGACACCATGATTGTGCCGCGTGATTCTGCGCTTCCTGCAACGGTGCTTGAGTTCAAGGTGGTAGATCCCTATGATGGAGAACACACGCTGGAAGATGCGCTTGCATCGGCGCACGCTCAGATAGTTGAGCGTGATTACGATGCGGAGCTTATGGATCGCGGGTTTGCGGCACATCAGATTCGTCACTTCGGCGTTGCGTTCCAAGGCAAGCATTGCCTTGTAGGCTGAAATCTGCAAATATTGGATGTCTTGTACTGCCATAGTACGAGAGGGCTACCATCTTGGTCCGCACCCCATCGCACGGGTGAGTGCCGTGCTCAAATAGTCCTCGTTGCTGTGGAACTGCGCACGGCTGCTTTCCATGGCGCCTTGCGGATTTGACTATTCCTTCGAGGCAGGGAGCGATGCGGTGTGAACTCCTTTTGCGTGCCTGTCCATGGAGTATGTCTTGTTTTCCCTCGCATGAGGGACGTTGCTGCTAAAATTGAAGCGTTGCGTATTTTTTAGTTCTGAGGAGATAGACACCATGGCAACCTACCTCGTGACCGGCGGCGCCGGCTTCATAGGCTCGAACTTCGTCCTGTACATGCTGCGCAGGCACGCCGACGCAAGGATCGTGAACCTCGACGCGCTCACCTACGCGGGCAACCTGGAGAACCTCGCTTCCGTCGAGGGCGACACGCGCTACGCCTTCGTGCACGCGGACATCCGCGACCAGGCGGCCGTCTCGGCCGTGCTCGCCGAGTACGACCCCGACTACGTGATCAACTTCGCGGCCGAGAGCCACGTGGACCGCTCGATCGAGAACCCCGGCGTCTTCGCCGACACCAACGTGATGGGCACCGTGAACCTGCTGAACTGCTGCCGCGCCGCCTGGGACGACGGCGAGGGGGGCTTCGGCGCGCATCGCTACCTGCAGGTGGGCACCGACGAGGTCTACGGCACCCTCGCCATCCCCGAGGCGCTGAACCCGGACGGCAGCCCGGCCGACCCCGCGCACACGGAGTACTTCCGCGAGGACACCCCGCTCTCGCCGCACAGCCCCTACTCCGCCTCGAAGACCTCGGCCGACCTCTTCGTGAAGGCCTACCACGACACCTACGGCTTCCCCGCCGTGATCACCCGCTGCTCGAACAACTACGGCCCCTACCAGTTCCCCGAGAAGCTCATACCGCTCATGATAAACAACGCCGTCCACCACAAGGCGCTCCCCGTCTACGGCGACGGCCTGAACGTGCGCGACTGGCTCTACGTCGACGACCACTGCAAGGCCATCGACATGGTGGCGCGCGAGGGGCGCCTCGGAGAGGTGTACAACGTGGGCGGCCACAACGAGCGCGCGAACATCTACATCGTGAAGACGATCATCGCCGAGGTCGCACGCGCCACCGGTGACCCCGAGGTCAGCGAGGCCCTCATCACCTACGTGCAGGACCGCGCCGGCCACGACCGCCGCTACGGCATGGCGCCCGACAAGATCCGAGAGGAGCTCGGCTGGTACCCCGAGACCCCCTACGAGGAAGGCATCGTCAAGACGATCCGCTGGTACCTCGACAACCCCGCGTGGGTGGCGAACGTCACCTCCGGCGCCTACCAGGACTACTACGACCGCATGTACGCGGGCAAGTAGGACTCGTCGTATCAAGCTTGGAAGGGATTGTGATGTCGAGCGGCATAAGCTGCGGCTTTGTGGTCTTGCATTATCAGTCGCTTGAGATGACTGTGCGATGCGTGGATACGCTCCTGGAGCATCTCGGGAGCCAGCCCGTCAGTATAGTCGTGGTGGACAACGGCTCGCCAAATGGTTCGGGCGTCCGTTTGCGCGAGAGGTATCGTGTCGAGCACAAAGTCGAGGTGGTCCTTACGGGAGAGAACCTCGGCTTTGCTCGTGGAAACAACGTGGGATATGCCTGGCTCAAGGAGCACGGCGACCCGGACTTCATCGTGGTGATGAACAACGACGTGCTCATCGAACAAGACGACTTTGTTGGCTTGGTTCAACGGCTCCATGCGCGGCAAGGCTTTGCCGTGCTCGGCCCCGACATCTACGAGCCGGCGACTGGATGCCATCGCAATCCCTACAAGACCGAGGGATACAGCAGGGACGAGGCGCAGCGTCTCCTGAGAAATATGCACCTCTGGGACAAGTTCTTTCCCTATCGCTACGGGAAGCTGCGTTCCGCGTCTCGCACGCAAAAGAGGAGAGACAACGCGCCCTCGTCAGAAGTGCCGTGGAAACGCGAAGCCGTGGGCTGTATGCTGCAGGGGTCTTGTTTCGTCTTCTCTCGTGAGTTCACCAGCGTGCGCTCCGTCGCGTTTTGCCCCGACACCTTCTTGTATTTTGAGGAGGCCATTCTCGCGCGTGACTGCGAGAAGTTGGGCCTCAAGATGCTCTATAGCCCGGAGGTCAGGGTGACGCATCTGGGAAGCGTCTCCACAAAGCATGCGGGAGGCTCCGACTACAAACGTGAGAAGCTCAAGAATCGTCAGCACTTCCAATCGGTGCAGGTCTTTGTAAATCGCTACGACTCGATGGATGTCTGCGATAGATAGCGTGTGACGTATGGCCAAATCGGTAGCAAAGAATGCGCTCTACAACGGGATTCGTACTATCAGTACGATGTTGTTTCCCCTCATCACCTATCCGTACGTGACGCGCGTGCTGCTCGCGGACAATCTGGGTAAGGTGGACTTCGCGACCTCGTTCGTCTCGTATTTCACGCTCATCGCTGGTCTGGGCATCGCAAACTACGCGACGCGTGAGGGTGCCCGCGTTCGGGATGATCGGGAGACCCTGAGCAGATTCTCTTCTGAGGTCTTCTCGATAAACATGGCCTCCACACTCGTGGCATACGCGGCTCTGGCAATCGTCTTTCTGGCGTGGCCGCACCTGCATGGCTATGGTCTGCTCATTGCGATACAGTCTACGACCATCATCGGGAGTACCATAGGCGTTGAGTGGCTCTACGCCCTGGAGGAGGACTACGGGTATATCACCCTTCGGACGCTTGCGGTACAGGTCATTTCTGCGGTGTTGCTCTTTGTGCTCGTGCGCGAGCCATCGGATTACATAGTGTACGGCGCCATCATGGTGCTGTCGGGAGTCGGCGCAAACGTCTTCAACTTCTTCCGCGCACGGCGTTACGTGACGTTGCGCATCGTGTGGGATTTCAATCCCAAGCGGCATCTCGTTCCCGCGTTCATACTCTTTGGCAACACGCTGGCTATGTCCATATACATAAACATAGACGTCATGCTGCTCAACGTGATGAGTGGTGATCACGCGGTGGGGCTCTACAGTCTTTCTGTGAAGGTCTACCGGCTTGCGAAGCAGCTCCTCAACTCCATAGTGATGGTGTCCATTCCACGCCTGTCGCAGTTTTGCGCGGCAGGGGACGACGAACAATACCACGACCTGCTGGGATCCATCGTGCATGGGCTGGCGATCACCACCTTGCCGGCTCTTCTGTTGCTCTTTATGCTCTCCGACTACGTGGTGTTTATCGTGGGCGGTGAGGCGTTCGCGTCTTCGGCGGATTCGTTGCGCATCCTGAGCTTTGCCATGGCTCCGGCGGTCTTTGCTGCGTTCGCTACCAATTCGGTCCTTCTGCCAAACAGGGGCGAGCGTCTTATCCTGCAGTCAACCATCATCGGTGCCGTGGTGAACCTGGTACTCAATCTGATTGCGATTCCGCTCTGGGGACAAGACGGCGCAGCGCTGACGACGCTGATCGCGGAGGCGGCCGTGTGCGGGTCGGCCATGTGGTGGGGGCGCAAGAACTGCGATTATCGCAGACTGCTACGCGCCCAAGGCAGAACGCTCGTGACGGTGATGATGGGGCTCTGCGTCATAGGCCTCGCGTGCGTGTGTGCGGAACGACTCATGGGACACTCGCTGCTCACGTTCTTTGCGGCGGGCGGGTCTGCGGTAGCGCTGTACGCCGTTGTGCTGCTGGTGCGTAGGGACTCTCTCGCGCTTTCGCTGCTCCATCGACGCCGGAAATAGCCCGCACCTCCTGCGCGGTGGCTTGGTACTCCTACCTTGCGTGGCGATACCAGCGGGAGAGCTCGCGTTTGGCCGTGGGGGTAGTGGTGAACTGTCCGTCTATGAAAAGCGGGACCTCGTGATTCTTGCTGTGGTTTCTATACATATAGAGGGGAAGGTACTGTGCCAGATGCAACTTGCGCAGCGTGGCCGAGCGCGTGCGTGATTCGGGCACGTCGAAGCCGCGGTCTGCCGCCCACCTGCGTACGTTGTCGTTTATCGTGACGACGAAGGGGCCGGATGCGCCGACGGGATGCAGGGACACATGGGCGTCCACATGCGTCACCTCGAGCGAACGCACCTGGTCCACGCTGAACTGCCGGTAGACGGGCTTGTTTGATTTGCGAAACACCGTGAGCTTCGCACCGTCTCGGGCAAACATCATCGTGTGGGGGAGCGTGCCGCTGAGGCATGCAACCTCGCTGGCGAGCCGGATGGTGGCGATCTGCTCGGGCAGGCTGAGTTGCTCGGGGCTCACGATGACAAAACCGTTGGCACGCATGAGGTTCTCG
>CACXZL010000021.1 GCA_902772085.1 uncultured Coriobacteriaceae bacterium
ACAATGTGATCGTGGAGTCATTGGGCGGCCGATCCTCGGCATCGCCCTGACTACGCATGTATGTACATATGCGCATTCACACCATAGAGGTCCGTAAAAGTCCGAAAGCCGATTGCAGCGCGAAGGCGTTTGCCAACTTTGTGCAAAGCAAAAAGCTGTTTGCCTCGTTTGACCGCGGTGAGAAAGGTCTACCGAGATTGCCGCGACGCAGTAGGTGGGCCGAAAGCAGCGTTGCCCCGTCGCCATGCCTGGTCCCTGCAAGGCCTGAATTTTCTGTCCCCGCTCACTTCGAAAACGACCTTCGGGTTTGTTTTTTTCGGTTCGAAAATCACAAGGCCCGCATAATCGGTTTATCTACCTGCACAAACAGAGAGTGCTGTACCGTCCATACGCGAAAACCTGCCTTGAATTTCAAACCCGAAAGCATTTTTCGAAGTGAGTGGGGACAAAAAATCCAGTTTTCGTCGCGCACTGACCAGAGACGGAAGCAGCGTGGTGTTCGGATGGCAGGCGGAGGGGTTTGCTAGGATCGCCTGCGGTGAGACGGTTTTGCGGTGATAGGTTGCGCTACGATGAAGCTTGCCGAGCTCGGTCGTTGCGCTTGACCCCTGCTCGATTTGCCTGCGGCGCGGAAAAACTGCCTTCGCTGTGGCAAATAATCATAATGAGGTTCCTGCTCAGCACCCTTCAGGCGACCTGTAAAGGCCCCGCTGCCCGTTGTCCGCTGCAATCGTTTCGCGTCGTAGCCGTCCGGCCCTTCTGCTGTGCGGTCGTGGTGCTAAAATGGCTCCATGATACGAAGCAAGAAAACAATACTGGGCATTTTCACTGCCGTGATCGTTGTCATGGGATTGGCGGGCATGGGCATGTTGCTCTATCCCACCGTCTCCGATTGGTGGAACACCACGCAGCAGGTCAATGCCATTGCGGAGTACGACCACGTGGTCAAGGAGATGGACACCGCCCAGATCGATGACGCCCTCCGCGCCGCCGAGCAGTACAACGCATGGCTTGCCCAGCGCGGGATGGCTCTCAAGCTCTCCCCTGAGGAGACCAAGGATTACGACTCCCTGCTCAATATCTCCGGTGACGGTATCATGGGCGTCATAGAGATTCCCAAGATCAACGTTACACTGCCGATCTTCCACGGCACGAGCGAAGAGGCGCTCTCGGAAGCGGTGGGCCATATCGCCGGAACGAGCCTGCCCGTGGGTGGGCCGGGCACGCACTGCTGCCTGTCGGGACATCGGGGCCTTCCAAGCGCACGGCTCTTCACTGATCTCACCTCCATGGAGACGGGAGACAAGTTCGTGCTGCTGGTGCTGAACCGTACGATGACCTACGAGGTGGACGACGTGCGCACCGTGCTGCCCGACGAGGTAGATAGCCTGACTATCGACGCCGCGCAAGATTACGTCACGCTTGTGACCTGCACGCCCTATGGCGTAAACACCCATCGTCTGCTCGTGCGTGGTCACCGTATACCAAACGACCCCGAAGACGTGCGACTGCTTGCCGACGCCGTGCAGATCAAAACGCCATTTGTGGCCATGGGCATTGCCGTGCTGGTAATCGTTTGCGCCACGGTATGGCTGGCACTCTTCATCCACAATCGCATTCGCCGTCGCCGCATCCTCGAAGTCACCGAGCTCGAATTCCAAAAACGCCTCGCCGAACGCAAAAAGCGCCAATAGCGGGCGTCGCTCCCTGGACAGGGAAGCCGATTGCCTCGCAGCGCCTCGGCAACGTGCGGACCACGTACCGAGCTTGAGCCAGCAGAGTCAAGCGCGCGTTCCGCCCAAAAAAGCAGGCTTCGTACGTTTCTAGGGCGCCGTCGCCAGGCCCTCTTCGACCCGCTTAAAGTTTTAATGATGACGTTATCTCCAGACGCGTATCTTGCGGTACACTTGCTAAGGACGAAAAACGTACGATGTACCGTCTGCCCGTCGGCTTTGCCGGATGACGGGAAGAAGGTTTGAATGCAGTTTAAGAAACGAGAGCTTCCAAAAATCGGTTGGCTGAAGGGAAGCAAGCCCAAGAAGCCCCAGGCGAAGAAGACCCCGCCGTCAAATAAGTCGCAGCAAAAGAAGAGCTGGCTGCATCGCAACCTTTCCACCATTCTCATCATCATGATGGGTCTGGCGGGAGTTGGTTTGCTCGTGTACCCTTCCTTTGCCGACTGGTGGAACAGCATGCACCAGAGTTACGCCATCGCCAGCTACGACGCGGCCGTGGCCGAACTCGACCCGCATGAGTACGACGAGATCATGGCTGCCGCCGAGGAATACAACGCCGAGCTTGCCAAGACCGGTGTGCAGTGGACCATGACGGACGCCCAGCTCAAGCGCTACAATTCGTTGCTTGATGTCACCGGTACCGGCATGATGGGCTACATCGACATCCCAAAGATCGACGTCTCGCTGCCTGTCTATCATGGTACGGGTGATGCTGTATTGCAGGTAGCTATAGGTCACATCGCAGGTACGAGCCTGCCCGTGGGAGGCAAGGGCACGCACGTGAGCGTCTCTGGACACTGCGGTCTGCCGAGCGCCCGCCTTTTCACGGATCTAAACATGTTGACCGTCGGCGACCTCTTCACCGTTACGGTTCTCAACCGAGAGATGACCTACGAGGTGGACCAGATTCGCATCATCCTGCCCACCCAGCTCGACGATCTCGCAATCGACCCGGAAAGAGACTACGTTACACTCATCACCTGCACGCCGTATGGCATCAACTCGCACCGTTTGCTCGTGCGCGGGCATCGCGTGGGCAATGGCATGAGCTCCGTAAAGGTATTGGCGGACGCCGTTCAAATCCGACCGTATCTGGTTGCGATACTCTTGGCCGTACCTATATTGGTTATGATGTTTGTATGGCTGCTCTTCTCTACAGGCCATCGCGTGAGGCACCGCAGGACAAAAAACCGAGCGACGGAGGAGTTCAGAGAGCGCCGCAGCCTGCGTGAGGGCAAGGTCGCGAAGGACTTGTCTGAGGGCGAGACCGCAGACAGTATGCCAGGCACAGCTGTTGCCACAAGCGCGGACGAGGCGAATGCCGATTCTGCAGACGCGGTCTCGAGCGCTGAGACTGAAGCGGACGCCCACACCGATGCCGAGACGGAAGCAGTCGCCCGTGCTGGCACCGATTCCGACGTTGTCGCCAAGGCCGGGGCGGACGCCGGAGCTGGTGTCGAGGCAGAAGCGTACGACGTCGAGCACGCCGACGCGTACGATGCGCCAGACGCGACGGCGACGAATGCGCCCGAGCCGGCGAATGCGCCAGACGCGACGGCGGCGAATGCGCCCGAGCCGGCGACGGCTGAGCCTACACCCGACACGCCCGCGAACGCGGACACTCCGAGCGAAGGAGAGCGATAATGCACCAGCGTATTTCAATGACCGCCATGCTTGCAACGGCGTGTGTGTTGGCGCTTATGCTTGCGGCGGAACCTCTTTCCGCGCGAGCCCAAGGGGCTACGGACGCCGCAGACGGTGGCAACGCACCCAAAGTCACGGCAACCACGGACGCTTCTCCGGCGTCCGCGAGCACCGATGCCAAATCCGGCTCCATCACCGTCGAGTTCCTCGATGCCGATGGAAAGAAGGTCACCACCAAGGACGGTGGTTCGATTGCGCTCTATCGCGTCGCTGCCCTCGAGCCTTCGACCGGCGCGCCTCGCTTCGACTTCACCATGGGCGACTTCGCGAAGACCACGACCGTACATGAGATCGCATCCCTGACCGAGCAGGAGTTGATGAACCAAAGCGAGAGGATCTCGGCTAGCCTGATGAGCGAAATAGCACAGGGCGGTTATCAGCCGTTTGCAACGGCAACGATCGAGTCGAGCGAAGCGCGTTTCACGTTGGTTCCGGAGGGCCTGTATCTCGTATGCCAACGAACGACGGCAAACGGAGACGCGGAGATGGTTCCTTTCATGGTGACCGTTCCCGAGGCAGATGGATCGTACGAGGTGATGGCCAGACCCAAGCCGGTTACCGAGCCAAGGCCCTCTGTCGATCCAAACAAGGGCGGAAACAAGGGCGAGGACAACGAAAAGAGCGAGGACGAGAACAGGGGCGAAGAAGGCCCGTCCACCTCTCCTTCTACTTCTCCCTCCACCTCGACTAGCCCTTCTTCGACGCCTGGCGCGAGAAGTGAGACCATACACACCAGTGCAAACGGCAGCCCTACCGTCGGCACCAGCAGCGGCACGAGAGGGGTGCAGCCTGCCACGGGCGATGCTTCCATCCCATGGGCTCCAGCGCTGCTATGCGGTCTTGCGGGCATGGGCGTCGGCGTTCACCTGCTCCGCATCCATGACGAAAGCTAACGAATGGACGATACGCCACAGGGCGACCAGAAGCCCAAGACCAAAATCTCTCGTGGAAGGCGCCTGCTCGTCGTGGTGGGTCTGCTGTTTGTGGTCGCCGCCATAGGATTGTTTGGCCAACGTGTCGCCCTGAGCTTCTTTGCGGGGAAGTCTACCCAGGAAGTGCTTGTCCAGCTGAACGACCAGATGCCCGAATCGTATGTGGCGTGGAGCAGTCCAAAGATCAGGCCTAAGGACACAAGCATGGCCACGAAGAGCATCCAAGGCTACGACTTCATCGGCACCCTCGCCATCCCCACGCTCGACATCGAGCTGCCCGTGAACGCTACCTTAGACGGTGACCGCCTCGCCTTGAGCCCTTGCTGCTATGCGGGAAGCTACGTCACCGACGACCTCGTCATTTGCGGCGAGGGCTACTCCACTCATTTTGGAGACATAAACACGGTGGGCATCAAGGACGAAGTGCGCCTGGCCAGCGTGGATGGCGTGATGCATCGCTACATCGTGAGCAACGTGGAGACCGACCGCCTCGAAGACATCGACAAGATCTACGACGACTGGGACCTCGCCCTCTTCACGTTCAACGCAGACGGTACCGTACTGGTCGTGCGCTGCATCCGCGTGGCGTGAAAGCGCACTCCCACGGACTATCCAAACACAAACTTCAACAAGAGCGTAAAGGCGACGCACACGAACGCGATCGAGAGACATATAGGTAGCTCGTTGCGCCACGTGTATCGGCTGAAAGGCTCGTGCTTGCGCAGGCGGCGCTTGTCGAGCAACAAGTATACAAGGCAGCTGAATGGACCATAGAAAAACACCAGGAAGATGAATGGAATCAGCCAGTGCGGATTCGACTCCGCCATGTCTTGCGATGGATTGATGCTGCTCGTCACGCAGACGAAGCCAAAAACCACCCAGACAAACACGAGCAGACCGTTCCAGATGCGTCCGAGCACCGTGAATCGCTGCGGCCTCTCAGGTCGCGTGTCGCTCGTCGACGACGTCGCAGAGTCTTGCGTGGGAGCGTAGGGAGGCGTCGGGATAGCTGGTGCTGGCGTAACGCCCGGCCTGGATTGCATGCCAGCCGTCTTGCTCCCGATGGCAACGAACGCAAGCTCAAGGTCTTGTTTGAACTCACGAGCCGTGGCGTAGCGGCGCTGAGGGTCAAACTCCGTGGCCTTGGAAAGCGCAGGCCGCAGCTCCTGGGGAACGCGCGGATCGGCAAGCAGGCGTTCGCGCAGGTCGGCTGCCGGATCCTCGCCAGTGAGGCAAAACGCGAGGGTCATTCCAAGGGCATAGACGTCGCTGCGTGTGCTCGTTTGGCCATAGCCGTACTGCTCGGGTGGGGCATAGCCGGGAGTGCCATACCGCATGGTGTCGTGTGCGGCGTCGTTGCGATAGGTGCGCGCAATGCCAAGGTCTATGAGTTTCAGCCGGTCTCCGTTAACGATAACGTTCGAGGGCTTTACGTCACGATGTATGAGAGGCTGCTCAAAGGACTCATGCAGCTCAGACACCGCATCGCACAGGTCGGGCATGATGCGCGCGGCAAACGCGACGCCCGCTCCGTCCCGCATCGCGAGATCGCGCAGCGTCTCCCCGGACAGGTACTCCATCACCACGTCGAGCGACTCGCCAGACTGCTCGCATTCGTAAATGAGCGGCTGATGCTGCAGGATGACGCCTCTCGTCTGGGCACGCAAAATCTGCAGGTAGGCGTATCCACGACCCGCGTCTTCGCGGAAGCGCTTGCGCACAAACGGCCCTATGCGGTCTTTGCCGTCGGCGCCGTAGCGATAGACCACCTCCGTGATCTCTTGGGACGTCTCGCGCAGGACGTGGTCCACCTGATATCGTTCCGTCTGCGCGGTCACCTGTGCGACTCCGGAGGTCTCGCGAAGCCATGCGTCGAGGTCGCTCGTGAAGTTTGTGCAGCCTCGTGCTGCCCCGTCTGGTTGATTGGACTCGCTATCTCGCCGCGTCGTATGCCGTTCTTCGTCAGACCTTGCCATCAGTTCAGGGTCTCCTCGTCCCGTGCATACAGAACCTCGTTGACCTCGTTGAGCGACGCGTGACGGTCGAGGCAAAAGATGATGATGGCGTCGCGCGTGTCCTTGCAGTACAGCCTGCTTGCTCCCGCGGCTTGGAGAAGCCTGTCTGTCTCGCGAAGTGACAGACCCATGGCAAAGGCAAGCTGCAGCACGATGTTTCGGCTGGGACGCTTTTTCTTTCCCGTAAAAAGCTCGTAGCCATAGGTTTCGTTGAGCTGGGCGGCATGAACCACGCCCACACGCTCAAGGTCATGAGTGGCGAGCAGTTCTTGGAGATAGTCAGCAAGCTCACGCGTGCCTGTATGATGGTGCTCCAAGAACTGCTCAGGGCTGTCTGAGTTCAGCAGCTCGTTCAGAAGTTCTTCAGTAAGAGGCTCTTCCATGGTGCCTCGCATTCGGTGGTGGCTTGTACGTGCCCCACCATTTTACGCTATGAAACGACCCACGCTATGGAAGACTCGCTCTGAAAAACGTTGCTGTAGTACACGATCTTGACGGGATTGCCCTCGAAGTAGACGTTGCCAGTGACGTTGCCTCCCGCCGTGAGCTTGCCGGAATCGAGTTGGTCGTCGCCCATGTTGTAGTAAAAACTCGTCTCCACACCGTTGGCATCTACGCATTTCCAATCGAAGATGTTGAACGAGACGCTGGATGAGCCGTTGTTTGCATATGTGATGCTTGCCTTGACGAGGGGCGTTCCGTCGTACTTGGTCGTGCTGCGGTCTATGGAGTTCACCGTGATGCTGAGGCCGTTTTCGAGCGTGACGGTCTGACCGATGGCCATGCTGGAGTAGTCCACCTCGATGGCGGGCTCAGATGAGCTGCTGTCGGAAGGGGTGGTGCTGGCGTTTGAAGGGCTGGTCGAGGATGCATCACTCGTGGATGCCGAGTCACCCGAAGTGGCTGAGACGGGCGACGAGCCGCTTTTGAGCTTGTCGACGGCCGAGTCGAGGGCTGCTGAGTACATCGACTGGGTGATGAGTACGATCGCGAACGACACGACGCAGAGCACCACGCCGGCAATGGAGAGGCTCTTGGCGGTATGCTTACCGCGCAAGGCGCCTATGAGGGCAATGACGGCAAGTATCGCGCCGATAAACGCGATGATGGCTGAGAAGTTGTTGATGATGGGCAAAAACGACGTAACTGCGGCGATGATGCCGAGCACGAGACCGGCGATGGCGAGGCCGGATGACGTCTTGGGGGCGGGGTTGGGTGTTGCGGGGCTGTTTTCCATGTTGGGCTCCTTACGTGAGGTGGTATCCTTGGGCCACATGATGCAAAAAACCACCCGGCATTTCATTAGCTGTTGGCTAAGGACGCGCCGAAGTATTACTCGTCGATTTGGTGGCCCCGCGCGGCGCATGCGCCGGTTTGGTGGTGCCATGGTAGGCGCTCACTCGGCGCTCTCGCCTTCTCGCGGCGGACGTGCCAGAGGGCACGTCCGCTCGGAGCGACGTGTCGATGACGTGGTCAACGGGGTTTCCCCAACTGATCGTAGGCGTCGCCCCTTCTATTTCCGTGACATTGCCGTGTGATAAATAATCGTTTGTACGTCATGTGCTAAGATGCCCTTTTTGTTTCGAGAGCCTGTAAACTAAGGCTTTACGCTAAATAAGAGTTTGGAGGTCCGTATGGGAGCCTTCTTTGGCGCGACTTCAAAGGTCGACGTGACGCTTGACGTGTTTTTTGGAGTGGATTACCACTCGCATCTGGGAACGCGTCGTGCGGGCATGGTGATGCGCAATGACGGAGGAGGCTTTGCGCGTCAGATCCACTCCATAGAAAACACGCCCTTTCGCACGAGGTTCGAGCGCGATCTTCCCATGTTGCAGGGCAACGCCGGCATAGGCTGCATAAGTGACTCGGATCCGCAGCCCCTTCTCGTGCGCTCGCATCTCGGCCTCTTTGCCCTGGCCACCGTAGGGGCCATCGCAAACTACGAGGAGATAGTCGCGCAGTTCACGAGGTCCGGCCATCAGTTCATGGCCATGAGCTCGGGCAACGTAAACGCCACCGAGCTCGTGGCGCACCTCATAAATACGCAGCCCACCCTGCTCGATGGCATCCAGTATGCCCAAGAACGCATTGAGGGCTCGCTGACGTTGCTCATCATATGCGAGGACGGTTCGCTCATTGCCGCCCGAGATCGCATGGGGCGCCTACCGGTGCTCATCGGCAAAAACGACGACGGGTACTGCGTGACGTTCGAGAGCTTCTCCTATGGCAAGCTTGGCTACGTGGATGAGCACGAGCTTGGGTCTGGCGAGATCGTGCGGATCACGCCGGAAGGCTACGAGATCTTGAGTCCCGCGCGCGACGAGATGCGCATCTGCGCCTTCCTCTGGGTGTACTACGGCTACCCAAACTCAAACTACGAGGGGCAAAACGTCGAGGTCATGCGCTACCGCAACGGTTCCATCATGGCAAAAGACGACAAAGAGGCGCACATGTTGCCAGACGTGGACTACGTGGCGGGTGTGCCGGATTCAGGCCTGCCGCATGGCATAGGCTACGCCACTGAGTCCGGCAAGCCGTTTGCGCGCCCGTTTGTGAAGTACACCCCCACGTGGCCCCGTTCCTTCATGCCGGCAAACCAAGAAGTTCGCAATCGCGTGGCAAAGATGAAGCAGATTCCGGTACCGGAGCTCATCAAGGGCAAGAAGCTGCTCTTTGTGGACGACTCCATCGTGAGGGGTACGCAGCTGCGAGAGACGGTGGACTTCCTGTACGGGGCCGGCGCGGACGAGGTCCACATGCGTTCGGCGTGCCCGCCCATCATGTATGGTTGCAAGTATCTGAGCTTCTCGCGGTCGAACTCCGACTACGAGCTCATCGCGCGGCGTGTGATTCGCGAGCTGGAAGGTGACGAGGGCGAAAGCCACATCGAGGAATACGCCGACAGGCGCACTGAACGTGGCAAATGCCTGCTGCGTTCCATCTGCGAGGAGATGGGCTTCGACTCGCTGGGCTTCCAGTCGCTCGACGGCATGCTCGAAGCCATCGGCATCGATCGCAAGCTCGTCTGCACCTACTGCTGGAGTGGCCAGGAATAAGACCTATCGTTATGCACGAGGGACCCGAGGCGCTTTGACTTCTATGATGAAGACGTCAAAGCGCCTCTTGACTCCATATGCGGGTTACGCGACAAGCCACTGGGGCAGCTCGAAGCTCACCACGCGAGCGCAGGTTGTGGCACGCGTCAGCGGCAGCACGGACTTCGCAATGAACCCCTCACCATCCTCCATGGGGCAGAGCACCAGCGCATGGGTGGGCTTGCGCTCGTCGTCTAGGCAGAGTGGCAACAAGATCCTCAGAACGTTGGCCACGGGGTCGTAGGCTGGCGTCGCAAGCCGGTAGTCTCGTCGGGAGTGACGAAGCGCGGCATTCATGGCCTCCTGGGCATATGGGCCGTACGCCTCAAAGAGCTGCCTGCTCAGTCGCACGGGAGTCTCGGCAAAGATCGCGATGTCGCTCAAGGAGCGTATGTAGGTTGCGGGAAGTGGTTCGGAACCTGCAAGCTTAGTGTCACGTGCCTTCTGGAAGCTCGTGAACCGCCAAGGTATGTCGCCCACTTGGGCCTCGAAACACATCAGGATGGTCTGGTGGTCGTCGGAAAGCAGGCCGGTGTTGAACGCACCGCCCGTCGGATTGGCCTCTTTCGTCTCTGTCGACTGTGCGTCTGTGGTCGCTGTCTGCGTGCCATCCTCCCTTGCGTATGCCACGAACTTGCCCTCAAGCAGGATGCGGTGGAACGTATAGGGAAGGTACGTGCGCAACTCGTCAGCCGTGAAAGGCAGGCCGCCCTTGCCGCATACACGCTTAAGTTTGCGCACGAGCGCTTGCCACGTGCCTAGGGCTGCAAACTGTGCCAGCTCCCTGAATGCTTCCGAACCCCCCGCGGGCAGACCTTCGAAGCTTACATCAGGCTCACTGGTTATAGTCTCGACGCGCCATTGTTTGCCGCTTGGGGTGGGGGTGATGCGGCGCATCGACACCTCTACCGGCGCGTGGGTGGACTCGTGCACATAGCGCAGGGGAAACGTGATCAGGGCGCCGTCCTTGCGGAACGTGTGCGTGGAACGGGAAACGCGCCAATCCTCTTCGAGGAGCAGCATGGGATCGATGTCGAGAGGGAGCACCTGATACAGTGCCGACAAGGGCTCGTTTGGCAGTAGCACCTCGCGAACGAAATCGTGGGGGTAGCGTGGCTGAGTTGTCCTTGCCGGCGCATCTGAGGCTTCTGATGCCGTGGGAGATAACGGCTTCTCATCGGTTGCCTTCGCGTACGTGGGCGCATCCGTGGAAGTCGGCGCGACCTCGTCGCTCGGCAAGACGTCGGGTTGATCAGCTATGACGTTTTCCGGATGGCTGCTGTCGGCGTCAGCCAAATCGGCAATGGCTTCTTCCGTCTCGACGACAGGAGCTGACGTCTGCTCGTCATTCGATGTGGGCAGGGCTGTCGCCGCGTTCTCTAACTTCTCGAGGGTCTTGTTGGGTGTCATCTCAGTTGCTCGAACTGGAGGCTCGCCAGGCATCGCGACCTTCTTCGTTGTCGAGTCGTCATCGGATGTCGCTTCAGGAGATTGGTCCGGTAAACCACAAGATGGCGATTTCGCCACGGGCTCCTGCGGTACGGCGTGGTTGGTGATGGTCGATGTGGAAGCGTCCTCTGCGACTTGCGACTCAGCGATTTGCGACGCGTTGGAGCCGGGGACGCTTTCAGTCTGCTGAATCTCGGATACGGCTTCGCCTGCTACTCCTGATGTGTCAGGGATATCCGACGTGTTTGGCGCAGCCTGCTGGCTTGCAACCTGGGGTTCCGTCGTCTTCACCTCGGTGTCTTGTGGGGGCGCCGTTTCAATGTCTTGTATCGCCTGCCCTGGAGTTTCTTGTGGCTCTGGCTTTGGGCGACCCTTGGGTCGTGGCCTCACTGGCTTGAGCTCCTTCTTGCCACGCTTGTGTTTCCACGCTTTGGGGGTATTTGTCTCAGACTTTTTCTTGGGCGTTTCGGATTGGGAGTCCTTCTGGATTTGCTCGAGCACCGTGTCCCATTCCGGTTGCTGAATCACCGTGACGTATATGCGGCCCTTCTTGAACACGGCAACGCGGACAAAGCCGTCAAGTGCCTCCATGAGCTCGCGCACGTTGGCGCAATTCAGGTCGCTTGGCCAGATGTCGTGTACAAGCAGGACCTCCTCTACGCGCGAGAGCATGGTTTGTCGGCCGACGCCAATCTCGCGTGAGAGAAGCGCATAGAGGTATAGCTGGTTTCCCACCGGTATCGCTGACATACGTTTTCCTTTCGTTTCATATGCCAGTATATCGTATGGGATGCCTGCAAGCCCGAGCGGTATCTTACGCGGCGTCAACGGTATGTGAGTGGACTATGGACACACGCAAGACGTATGTGGCGGGTTCCCGCGCGCAGCCCATCGTTTCGGGCGGCGGGGGCTTGAATCTACGCACGCCGAGCCGTCAGCCCGTGCCGTCGAAAAGCGGTCCATCTGGCATCGTTTTCGTTATATGCTATGCGCGACCGGAAAACCGGCGCAGAATCAAAGGGGAGGATACATGAGCAAAATCGTCGTCGTTGGCGCAAACCATGCGGGTACCGCCACTATAAACACCATCCTGGACAACTACGAGGGCAACGAGGTCGTTGCCTTTGACGCCAACTCAAACATCAGCTTCCTGGGTTGCGGCATGGCGCTCTGGATTGGCAACCAGATTTCCGGCCCGAGCGGCCTCTTCTACCAGACCAAGGAGCAGTTCGAGGCCAAGGGCGCCACCATCCATATGGAGACGCCGGTTGATCGCATCGACTATGATGCCAAGGTCGTCTACGCCACGGGCAAGGACGGCACCGCCTACGCCGAGCCGTACGACAAGCTCGTGCTCGCCACGGGTTCGTTGCCCATCCTTCCACGCTTCGAGGGCGGCGACTTGGAAAACATCCAGCAGGTCAAGCTCTTCCAGGACGCTCAGGAGGTCGTGGACAAGCTTGCGAACCCCGACATCAAGACCGTGGCCGTCGTTGGAGCGGGCTACATCGGCGTGGAGCTGGCTGAAGCTTTCCAGCGCAACGGCCGCAAGACCCTGCTCGTCGACATGGCTCCCACCTGCATGGCAAACAACTTCGACCCCGAGTTCTGCGATCTCATGGCCCAGAATCTCGCAGACAACGGCATCGAGTGTCACTTTGGCGAGGGCGTGGACCACTTTGAGGGCAAGGACGGCAAGGTAACCAAGCTCTTCACAAACAAAGGTTCCTACGACGTTGACATGGTGTGCGTGTGCATCGGTTTCCGTCCAAACACCACGCTTGCCGAGGGCGGCGACTTCGAGCTCTTTGGCAACGGCGCGTTCCTCGTTGACCGCCACCAAAAGACCAGCCGCGACGACGTGTACGCCGTGGGCGACTGCGCCACCATCTTCTACAACGGCCTCGACGGCGGTCCTGGCTATATCGCGCTGGCCTCAAACGCGGTGCGCTCGGGCATCGTGGCTGGCCACAACATCTGCGGTACCGCGCTTGAGACGCCGGGCGTGCAGGGATCCAGTGGCATTTGCATCTTTGACCTCAAGATGGTCTCAACGGGACTTACGGAGGCAGCGGCAAAGCGCGCTGGACGAGAGGTTCTTTCCACGAGTTTTACCGACTGTCAGAAGGCGCCGTTCATCGAGCACGACAACCCAGACGCAACCATAAAGATCGTCTACGACAAGGCCACGCGCGCTATCGTGGGCGCCCAGATCGCCAGCACGTACGACATGCACGGAAACATAAACATGTTTAGCCTTGCCGTGGAGAAGAAGGTCACCATTGACGAGCTCAAGCTGCTCGACATCTTCTTCCTGCCGCACTTCAACGCGCCGTACAACTACATCACGATGGCCGCGCTCTCAGCCGAGTAACCCAGTCTCAAGGGGGGCTAAACCCCCTCTTGACACATGTTGCTTCATGAGGCGCTGTCGCACGGACTGCCCTGTGAAAGTACAGAGGTTTTCACGCTTTTCCAATGGCAGGCTTCTACGGTTTGTCGGGAGGGCATACCCGATGATAGGCATCAGAGTGGAGGTTCTGAAGAGTCACCGTGCTCGAAATGACCGTCAATGCGGTACAGGTGCCTTGAAATGCCCGTCGGGAAGTCGTTCCCGGCGGGCTCCTTGTTCAGCAGATTTTACATGCCTGAGTAATGTGCACGGACGGTCACGACGAGCGAGATATGCGCTCCTTTCGGCTCGCAGATTCCAAAGGCGCAGGACT
>CACXZL010000022.1 GCA_902772085.1 uncultured Coriobacteriaceae bacterium
GGGCGAGGCGATCAGCCAAGAACGAGCCGGCGCCCAGGTTCTCGACGTAAACGCTGGCTTGCCCGAAATCGACGAGCCCGCCACGCTGGTGCGCCTCGTAGAGGACCTCCAGGGCGTCACCACGCTGCCGCTTCAGATCGACTCGGCGGATCCCGCGGCCATCGAGGCTGCGGTGCGCATCTATCCCGGCAAGCCCATCATAAACAGCACGAACGGCAAGCAAGAGGTCCTCGATGCCGTGCTGCCCATCGCCCGGCACTATGGTTGTGCGGTGGTGGGGCTCACGCTCGACGAGGAAGGCATTCCCGCCACGGCCGAAGGCCGTCTCAAGGTGGCGCGTCGCATCGTGGGCGCCTGCGACGAGCAGGGCATACCACGCGAGGACGTGCTCATCGACTGCCTCACGATGGCCGTCTCCACAAACCAATCCGCCGCGCGCACGATTCTTGACGCGATTCGGTTGGTAAAGGCCGAGCTGCCCGGCGTGCGCACCGTGCTTGGCGTGAGCAACATAAGCTTCGGCCTGCCCTCCGGCGTGCGCACCGTGCTTGGCGTGAGCAACATAAGCTTCGGCCTGCCCTTCCGCGAGTTGCTGAACGCCACGTTCCTCACGGCCGCCTTCGAGGCGGGGCTGGACCTTGCGATCATGAACCCGCTCTCGCAGCGCTTCATGGACGCCGTCGCGGCCTGGCGCGTCTTCAATGGTGAGGACAAGGGCGCGGCTGGCTACATCGAGGCAAACGCGGGCCGTACCGCGACCGTTGCGGTGGCTGGCGCTCCTTCAGGCGCGTCACTGCCTGTCGCTGGCGAAGCGGCTGCGCATACGCCCGAGGAGCGCATTCACGCTGCGGTCCTGCAGGGCAGGGGAGAGCCTGTGGCCGAGGAGGTCCAGGCGCTCATCGCGGCTGGTGCCAAGCCGCTTGATGTGGTGAACGACGTGCTCATCCCCACGCTCGACGAGGTGGGCGAGCGTTTCGAGAAGGGTGCGTTCTTCCTGCCGCAGCTCATGGCATCCGCGGAGGCGGCGAAGGCGGGGTTCAACGCCATCCGTGAGGCGTCCCCTGCCGAGGACGTCCCTGCGAAAGGTGCCATCGCGCTTGCGACGGTGAAGGGCGACATTCACGACATCGGCAAAAACATCGTCAAGATGTTGCTCGAGAACTACGGCTATCAGATTCATGACCTGGGACGTGACGTTGATCCGCAGGCGTTTGTTGACGAGGTGGTGCATGCCCACATAGAGCTCGCGGGCCTGAGCGCGCTCATGACCACTACCGTACCGGCCATGGCCGAGACCATCGAGCTCCTGCATAAGCAGGCGCCCTGGTGCAAGGTCATGGTGGGCGGGGCCGTGCTCAATCCAGAGTACGCCCGCATGGTGGGAGCGGACTTCTACGCAAGGGATGCCAGCGAGTCTGCCCGTATCGCCGCCGAGGTCTTGGGATGAACCAGTCAAGAAAGGGCATCCCACGGTGACCTATAGAGATGCTCCCTAAGATAAACACGGGCAAGGAGAACACCATGATTTTGCAACGATCCGACGCACGCCGATACGACAAACTGTTTCTCGGTTTCATGGACAACGTCGCACCGACCTTTGGGCTCAAGAGCACGCCGCGGTTTCCTTGCGAGGACCTGACTGCAGGAGACATGTGCATGCTGCTCGAAGGAGTGTGGGGTCCATTTGGCGACCGCGGCATCATCGACGACTTCGTGAGCGCCAACCCGCTGCGCTTCAATCGCACGGACCTGCGCGAGATAGAGGGCTGGAGGGACGCGCTTTTTGCTGACTTCCACGTCGTCCGCGACGGCCGCGACACGGTTTTTATGTACGACGACCGCTCGTATGTGGTGCGTGGCGTGGGGTCGGAGGCCGAGGTAGACCTGGGCTTGGAGCTGCCTGCCCTCTGCACTGCGTTGGTCATTCCCTTCGCGGGCCTTCTGACCCACGGCTCGGTGGTGGAGGACCTCCCCACCGCCCTTGTTCATGATGACCTCACTTCGCGTGATGTGCAGGAGGCCATCGCCCGCCAGAAGGCCGAGGGCCGTCGTGTCTCCACGGCAAAGGACTTCGCGAGAAACATCTCTGCGGTGCAGGCCTCACAGCAGAAGTACAACGGCATGCGTGCGGAGGAAGACGAGCGGGCATATGGTGACGGCCCTGCGCCGGAGCAGTATCCCGGTCTGCTCGCGGGACTCTCTGCCGAGGAACGCGCAAAGGCGGTGGAGGAGCACAAGAAGGCTCTTGAAGAAGCCTTGACGTTTGAAGACCGGCAGCGCAGATATCAGGACTTGCGAGAGAACATCAAGGCGGATTGTGTGGATGGAGACCTGGCTTGGACGCTTGCCCAGGCATTCGACACGCTCGACGAAGACGATCTCCTGAGCATGGCGGATCGCAACGGCATCACGCGCGAAGACGTGCTCGCGGATCGCTCGAAACTCTGCAAAGAGTTGGCGCGCGTGTGTGATAGGGACCCCGAAGCGCTGCTGGGTCCTGCCGTTATGTGCGGACGCTGGGCGGTGGAGGAGGTGAAGCGCGTGTACGACGCGGGCGGCCTGCTCACGATTCCCGACGTTGGAGACCTGCTCAAGGACGTGCCCCATCCCTTCTTCCCGTGCGTGCAGCTCTTCCATCGCGACAACACCTTCGCTTGCATCATGCCACGTGAGGTGCGAGACGCGCTGACGCATGCCGACTGGGCGGCTCAATTCGAGCGCTCGGATAGGTTGCAAGAGGCGTACAAGTACCTCGATGCCTTGCAAGACATGCGAGGCGTGGTGAGGATGGACAAGGCCTTGGAGGAGTGCTTCGATCACGTGGACGAGCTCAACGGTGCGGAAGTGCTGCTCATGATCAAGGAGCGGCTCTATCGTGGCTGGGGATCGCTGGAGGTGCACTACATCGATGACGAGCGATACTTCGTGGAGTCCGACATCATGCTCGCAGAGATCTTGGGGGCGTATCAGGATGATATCGCGCGAGGTTCAGAGGGTTTCAAACAGATGCGGCAGCGGCTTTCGGCCGAGATGGACGACATAGAAGGACTCATAAACAAAACCGATCACTTCTTGACGCATGCGATCCTGCAGGCGCAAGAGGGCAAGCCACCGTGCCCGCCCAGCGAGGACATACTGAGCCATGCCGTAGCGGGTGCCGTGATGAGGACGCCGGAAGCCCAGGCGCTCGTGTCCTACTTTGACGCGCACGTACCCGAAGGCGAGGACGAGTACACCTTTGGCACGGAGGCGGTGTACAGCGTCATCGACCATGCCCGCGGCCTCATCAACTTCGAAGCTCTCTTCGGTGGCCTCGCTGATATGGGATTCGTGCCGACCGAGGAGCAGCTGGAGGAGATGCTGCCCCTGATCAGGAGCCTCGATGAGGTCGTACCCAAATGGACAAACAACGGCTGGGCGCCTCGTGACCTTCCCCTCGACGAGGATCGCGTCCATACGGTCCAGTTCAAGGAAATGTCCATTCCCGTCCGCACACGCAGATAAACCTGGCGAGCCCTGACGCGGTTTACCAAATCAGGTGGCGTCACCAGCGGTTTGCCTGCAACGCCTCGGTTCTTGTTGTCCGCTTTGCTATTGTTTCCCACACCGTCAACCGATGCGCGGCGCACCAAACACCGCGTATGCGCTACGCTGTATCTATCTATGAAAAACCAAGGTAAGGAGTCGCTACATGCCCACTAAGCCAGCCGCACCTATTGACATTACCACCACCGATGCCTGGAAGGCGCTCGCCGCACACTACGCCGAGCTGCAGGAGCAGGGCATCAGCTTGAAGGATTGGTTTGCCGCCGATCCCGATCGCGTGTCCAAGTTGTCGTTCGACACGTCCGATCTGCACTTCGACCTCTCAAAGAACCTCCTTACCGACAAGACAGTGGAGCTTCTGCTCGACCTCTGCCGTGCCGCAGGTGTGGAGGAGCGCCGCGACGCCATGTATGCCGGTGAGCATATCAATACCACCGAGGACCGCGCCGTGTTTCACACCGGCCTGCGCCGACCGGCGGACGAGAAGGGCAAGTTCATCGTGGACGGCGCCGACGCGGTGGCCGACGTGCACGAGGTTTTGGACAAGATGTACGCCTTCGCCGACCGTGTGCGCTCTGGCGAGTGGAAGGGCGTCACGGGCAAGAAGATCGAGAACGTTGTGTCCATCGGCATCGGCGGCTCCGACCTCGGCCCGGTCATGATCTACGAGGCTCTCAAGGCAAACCTCACCGGCCCTGCCTGCCGCTTCGTGAGCAACATCGACCCCAACGACATCGCCGAGAAGGTCAAGGGCCTCGACCCCGAGACCACGCTCATGATCGTCGTGTCCAAGACCTTCACCACGCTCGAGACCATCACCAACGCCAAGATGGCCCGCTGGTGGCTGCTCGACGCGCTGCGCAAGTCCGGCGCCATCGCCGCGGACGGAAGCCAGGACGCCGACGCTATCGCCAAGCACTTCGTGGCTGTCTCCACCAACCTCGAGCTCGTGGCCGACTTCGGTATTGATCCCGTGAACGCCTTCGGCTTCTGGAGCTGGGTCGGTGGCCGTTACTCCGTTGACTCCGCGGTGGGTCTGGCCCTCATCCTCGCCTACGGCAAGGAGACCTTCGAGGCGCTGCTCTCCGGCTTCCACGACATGGACGTGTACTTCCAGGAGACGCCGCTCGAGCAGAACGTCATCGCCCTCATGGCCATGACAAACATCTGGTACAACAACTTCTTTGAGTTCGAGACGCACGCGGTCCTGCCCTACAACCAGTACCTGCACCGCTTCGCCGCCTACCTGCAGCAGCTCACCATGGAGTCCAACGGCAAGAGCGTGCGCTGGGACGGTAGCCCCGTCACCTGCGGCACCGGCGAGATCTTCTGGGGTGAGCCTGGCACTAACGGCCAGCACGCCTTCTACCAGCTGGTACACCAGGGCACCAAGCCCGTGCCGGCGGACTTCATCGCCTTCGTAAACAGTGCCAACCCCATTCAGTGCGAGGGACAGGACGTGCACGAGCTCTTCCTCGGCAACTTCCTCGCCCAGACCAAGGCGCTTGCCTTTGGAAAGACGGCCGACGAGGTTCGCGCCGAGGGCACGCCCGAGTGGATTGTGCCGGCACGTTGCTTCGAGGGCAACCGTCCCACGACCAGCATCTTCGGTACCGAGCTGAACCCGCACACGCTTGGCGAGCTCATCGCGCTCTACGAGCACATCACCTTCGTCGAGGGCGTGGTTTGGGGCATCGACTCCTTCGACCAGTGGGGCGTCGAGCTCGGCAAGCAGCTCGCCAAGCAGATCACCCCGGCGCTGCACGACGACGAGGCACTGGCCGCTCAGGATGCCTCCACGCAGGCGCTCATCGAGTTCTACCGCGCAAATCGCAAGTAGTTCTTAGCCGCGCCACACGGGCGCTATGAGTCGGCGGGTCCTTGCAGTTGACGCTGCGAGGACCCGTTCTTGTTTGTGCGGATCGAGCCGGCGTGGCACCTTCTGGGTTGGCGCGGCGCCTGCTCGGGTACGGAGGCCTACTGGCGCGGGCTCGCCAAACGGGCGATGCCTCTTGGCGCCTCCCAAGGGCGTGCGCCGCTTCCGGGGCGGGGCCAAGTCGAGGCGTCCTTCGGATGGGTAGACAGAGACGCATTCCCACCGACTGGATATAGAATAATGCCTATCGACTGGGTATAGAACAATATCTACCAGGTAGGTATTTATGGCCGTGCAGATGGCCCGGTTTATCTGCGGTTTTACAAAAGCTTGTGAAACCTAGTGGGTAGGTATGCATACATACTTAGACGGCACTTGTTTGGCGGTGGGTCAAAGAAGCGGCAAAGAAACGCCGTCGGTCGGTGAAGCAGTCGCCACTAGAATGCAGGCGCGTCTGCAGAGACGCCGCGAGGGTGCTGGCGTGTGAGGACGAGTGCGGAAGCACAGCCCTGGCAAGTATTGCGTCGCCGATGCAGCGTGGGCCGGATTGAAAGATGCCGTAAGCCAAGCGGCTCTCAAGGCCGCAAAGCCGGGTCTCAAAAACCACAAGGCTGAAGGAATCCTCAAACAACCCCCATGCTCCTCTTGTGCACCCGCCATGAGCTTGGCATTCTGTTTCCCGCGGGGAAAGGACCGCGAGATGGATGAGACTTTTGTGCGCAACGGCTCGTGTATGGTGTTGGTTTCGGCAGCCGTTGCGTTCAAAGGAGTTGAAAAATGACCGTTGTCTTGGGCTATGTATGGGGTATTTGGTGGTGGAGGTGCGCGGACTCTCGTATCGACGTGGACCCGCTGCGAGTGCTGTTCTCCAAGCTGCCCACATCGCAGGTGAAGATTGCGGAACTGCGCAAAGCCGGCCTCGACAAGTTTCGCGAGTCGTGCGAGATGCGCGGCATCCCTCGAACGTTGCCGGTGGACATAGTGGTGTGTGGCGACTCGCCATGTCCCCGCACGCGTGAGGTCCAAGTGCATCGATGGAACGGATTCCTGCCGCAATGGTTCCTTTGCGGCGTGGGCGAGGACTACTTTGTGTGTGCGCCGGAATTCTGCTTCATCATGGTGGCGGGCAACATCCGGAGCATCATGCGAGAGCACGTGCGGAAATGGCAGTACGTCGTGGCTCTGGTGGAGCTTGGATGCGAGCTGTGCGGCATGTATTCGCTACAAAACACGCGGCGCGGGTTCAAGGATCGCACAAGACCGCTCACGAGCAGCACGAATTTGTACGCCTTCGCCGGCCGCGTGACGCACGAGCGCGGCACTTCGATGGTGTTTGCCGCACTGCCATGGGTGGTGGACGGGATGAGATCGCCCATGGAAACGGTGCTGTATCTCATGCTCTGCGCGCCGCGCAAATGGGGAAGCCTGGCGTTGCCGCGTCCGTTGTGCAATGTCCTGCTCGACGTACCTGAACATCTGTGGGACAAGACAACCTTGCGGCATATCCGCCCCGACTTCCTCTGGCCTGAGTTATGCCTGATTGTGGAGTACAACGGGGAGGATTCGCACGAGGGAAGGGGCCCATACGATCAGGAGAAGCAGGAGCTCGCGCAAGACATGGGGTACAAAGTCATTACGTTTCGCAAACAAGACCTCTACGATCTGGGGAGATTCAACGCAAAGGCCCGGTCGGTCGCGCGCTACCTTGGCAGGAGGCTCCCCGCGGCCAGTCCGGACTTCACAGCCCTCCAACAAACGCTCCAGCAAATGCTCCTGAAACACCAACGCTGGGTGTGAGGGCGGTCGGTCGGCGACGTTGAGCAGCTCCGGAGGGCGGGGATTCCTATGGGGTAGGTTTTCAGCAGAAATCTACCCCATAGGAATCCAACAATACCTACGGGGCGGGAAACAACCGCACTCTGCGCCGAGGCGTTTACCTGCAAGTATGCGGTAGTGGAAAAAACCTATGGGGTAGGTATTGTTGAAGACCATCAAGGTGCCTTTTTATGGTGGTCAAGGGACGAGTCAGGCTGCGGGGCTGCTGGCGGGTTTTTGCTTGCAAGGTCGTCTTTGCCCGTCAAAACCAAGAGACGGAACCATGATTTGAGCGTATTATGATTTGTGAGGTTACGACGCATGAGGAGGGGCCATGTCCGACGAGACGAAAAACGCAGCCACAGACGCATCATCTACTCATCGGGACGATACGGGCGTCCAGCGTCGGGTAGCTGCGGACGGCGACGCGACTGGAAGCGGCGTCCCGGCTGGAAACGCTTCGGCCGGCGAAGCCTCCGACGACGACCTTGAGGCGCAGCTTGCCTACGAAAACCTGAAGCGGCGCCGGGAGGCAAAGAAGCGCAAGCGCATAATCATTCTTGCCGTCGTGGGCGTGGTCGCCCTTGTGGGCATTATCGTGTTTCTGACGGGCAAGTCAGGGGAGTCGGCAGATTCCGACGCCGCATCGCAGCTGGTCACCGGTGCGGTCTATGAGGGCGACTTCTCCACGACCGTGACGGCAAACGGTGCCACCGAGCCCGTAAGCTCCACCGTGGTGACTCCCGAGGTGGATGGTATCATCGAGAACCTTCAGGTCCAGGAGGGCTCGGTCGTAAGCGAGGGAGACGTGCTCTTCACGCTCAAGAACGAAGAGCTCGACAAGATCTATCGTGATGCGCAGGCGGAGGTCGAGTCTGCCGAGCGTGCGGTAAACCGTGCAAACAAGGCGGTCGAGGACGCGGTTGCGGCATACAACAAGGCCGTAGACGATTACAACGGCGCTCAAGAAGCCCCGTCTGGCGGGGATCCCGCCAGCGGGGAAGCCGCGACGTTTGACGAGGCATCCCTGAGGGCTGCCGTCACCAGTGCCGAAGACGCATACAACGACGCACAGGTCGTGCTGGAGTCGGCGCGCTCCAAGCTCGACGACGCCGAGTCAAACCTAGACAAGCGCACGGTCAGAGCTCCCGTCTCGGGCACCATCGTGAGTATGAGCGCGCAAAACGGTGCTGCCTACGGTTCCGTCACGGGCGCTTCGGCGAAGTCGGCTCCTGCCACATCGAACGAGCCGCTCATTCAGATCTCCGACCTTAGCAAGATGAAGGTGACCGTGCAGGTCAACGAGGTCGACATCTCCAGCATTTCCGTAGGCCAGCAGGCAAAGGCAACCTTCTCGGCGATTCCAGGCCTCGAGCTCGGAGCCGTGGTAGAGCGCATCGCCTCTGTGTCTACCGGCTCGGGTTCGACAGACGGCTCGATGGGTGGCGTGGTGACCTATGCGGTGGACCTTGTAATTCCCGAGCCCGACGCAAAGCTCAAGCCAGGCATGACCGCCACGGTAAACATCACGACCCAAAGCGTGCCAAACGCGCTTATCGTGCCGACGGCGGCGATCAGTGACGCCGTCGGAGAGGCAGGCGCCAAGTCCGTGACGGTGGTGACCGACGTCGACAAGGGCGAGATGCACGAGGTGCCCGTGGAGGTCATCGAGCAGAATACCTCTGAGGCAGCCGTAAAGGGCGATCTGCACGACGGTGACCTCGTGCTGCTCAGCGCGGGTGGCGTCGGGTCGGCTGCTGGCGCTGGAGCGGTGGTCTAGTATGGCAAAGGTACTGGATGTGCAAAACGTCCATCGCATCTACGAGTCCGCCGCTGGCTACACCCATGCGCTACGGGGAGTAAGTCTGCAGGTCAGCCGTGGCGAGTTCCTTTGTGTGATGGGTCCGTCGGGTTCGGGCAAGTCCACGCTCATGAACATCCTCGGTGGGCTCGACCGTCCGACGTCGGGATCCTACCGGCTGGAGGGCATTGACGTCGCGGACCTGTCGGACGACGAGCTGGCCGAGCTGCGCGCCTCTCGGCTGGGCTTCGTGTTTCAGAGCTTCAACCTCCTGCCTCGTGCCACGGTGATGCGCAACGTCCAGCTGCCGTTGGTCTACTGTGACGTGCCGCGCTCGGAGCGTGTGGAGCGCGCGGTGAAGGCTCTGCATGCCGTGGGCTTGCCGCCCGACTACTACGATCACCGGTCAAATGAGCTCTCCGGCGGACAGATGCAGCGCGTTGCCATTGCTCGAGCGCTGGTAAACGATCCCGCGCTCATCTTGGCCGACGAACCCACTGGAAACTTGGACTCCGCGACGAGCGACATGGTGATGGAGACGTTCTCCAAGCTTCGGTCGCAAGGCAAGACGATCGTGCTCATCACGCACGACGCAGAGGTCTGCGAATGGGGCGATCGTACCGTGCACATACGTGACGGCAAGTTGCTCACTGACGAAGAAGAGCGTGCTTACGGTTCAAAGAGGGGCAGGACGTAAGCACTTTCGGGAATGCGTCTGGCCTTTTGGCGGCTCTTCGCGGCGACCTATGAGGCGTGATGCCCAACGCGATGGAGTCAGCCAGCCAAAAAAGCGCCCCCAAGGATTGGACGAGGCAGAGTCAAGCCGAGTGGATTGCAACGGAGGAGCCTGGCATGAAAGCAGCCGACCTGGTAGTGGAGACGTGGAGCGCGCTGGACGCAAATCGCGGTCGCAGCTTCCTTACGGTTCTCGGAATCGTCATAGGCATTTCGGCCGTCATTGCCATGACCGCTCTTATTGGCGGTATAAACCGCGCGCTCGTGGGCGAGCTTGGTCTCAGCCAGGCGCAGCTTGTATATATAAACATCTTTACGGGCAAGCCCACGACGTACGAAGACGTGGACAAGATGGCGCGCGGTCTTACAGACTACGAGTATATGGTAGCGGCTTCGATGGGCTCGGCAGACGCCTCCACGGAAAAGAAGAAGGCGAACGCGAGCATCCAAGGTGTGAAGCCACTCTACTTCAAGGCGATGGGCACGAAGTTCGTACAGGGACGCGCCTTCACCGACGCGGAGGAGGGCAAGGGCTCCATGGTCGTCATCATCGACAAAAACTCGGTAAAGACGATGTTTGGCGATGCGGATGCCGAGGTCGTGGGCAGAAACATCTCAATGGGAAACAACTCCTATACCATCGTGGGCGTGACGGAATCCACCTCCATCATGATGGCGGGGGAAGACCTGATAAACGCCTTCCTGCCGTTTTCCACCATGGCAACGCGCATTACGGGAAATCAGGAGGTATCGCAGATCATGGGCTTCGCCCGCGAGGGCTCAAACATGGACTCCGTGGTAAACAAGACCAAGGAGTACATCGCCGCCATGTACAACATCCCCGCCGACCAGCGCGAGGACAACATGTACGTCTACTCCATGCAATCCATGATCGATCAGGTGAACTCCACCATGGGTGCGTTTTCCCTGCTTATGACTGTAGTGGCTGGCGTATCGCTTCTGGTTGGCGGTATCGGCATCATGAACATGATGCTTACCAACGTCACGGAACGCATACGCGAGATAGGCCTGCGCAAGGCTCTCGGCGCGCGCCGGTCCGACATCACGAAGCCGTTCATGCTGGAGAGCGTGTGCCTGTGCTTGTTGGGCGGCCTGCTCGGGGTGATCTTTGGCTATCTGGGAGCGTTCGCGCTTACCGGTCTGGGCGCGAGCGCCATACTGGGCGAAGGGTCGAGCATGACGGTCACGCCGGTTATCGATCTCGGGACCGTGCTCCTGGCTACGAGTATCTGTGTGATTATAGGTGTGGTCTTTGGTTGGTACCCAGCTCGCCGTGCCGCCCGTCTCGATCCCGTCGAGAGCCTCCATTACCAGTAACGGCGGTTACAGTTCACACCCCTGGTCCCTACGCCAGCCAGCCAGCGGCTCCGCGCTAGCTTCGCTCGCTCACTTCGTGAGTCGCTGCTTACTGGCATGCGCATGTGCCAAGGGCGAGAACTGTAACACGGTGGGATGCTCTTGGCCAGTTCACAATGTCTTCAGTTGACAAGGAAATGGAGCGCGGCTATAATCACATTTCACGGAGTGCGTTGGATGGGTTCGGGTGACGGCATACTGCGAACCTGGTCAGGGTCGGGAGACAGCAGCCATAAGGAGCCTCTGTCGGGTACCCGTTCCCATCAAGCGCACTTCTTTTTTGAACGCAACGCCTCGGCTCGACCGGGGCGTTTTTTCGAGTGGCGTTGCATGCCGGCTGTCTTGGAGGAAGCCATGGGATTTGTCGACTTTATCGTTAGCCTGCTCCGTGACCCCCGAGCCTTTATCGCCGCGCAGATTGCGGCCGGGCCCGTGGCGGCATATGGATTCGTGTTCCTTATCATCTTCATCGAGACGGGCGTAGTGTTCTTCCCGTTTTTGCCGGGCGATTCGCTCTTGTTTGCCTCGGGCTTCTTTGCCCAAGGTGGCGGGTTCAACATCTTCATGCTGCTGGGCGTGGCATGGGCGGCCGCCATTCTAGGCGACCAGTGCAACTTCTTCATTGGCCACTTTCTCGGGCGAAAGATCATCGATTCGGGCAAAGTCAAGGCCATGACGCCTGAGCGCATCGAGAAGTCTGAGGCTTTTTTGGACAAGTGGGGCAATCTGGCAATCTTCCTCGGACGATTCTTTCCCTTCATTCGCACGTTCGTTCCGTTCCTTGCGGGCATGGGTGGCATGAAGTGGCATAATTTCTTTATGTTCAACATCCTAGGCGGCATCACGTGGAGCACACTCTTCATCTTGCTCGGCTACTTCTTCGGCGGCATCCCCTTTGTGCAGGAGCACTTTGAGCTTCTCATCGTTGGTATCGTCGCCGTGTCGCTCGTGCCTACCGTCGTGGGCCTTGTGCGCAGTCGGCTAAACAAGTCCAAGTAGCATCACTGCCTCTGTCTCTGGGCGCCTTGCGGATTTGACGCTTCTCTAGGGACAGGGGGGAAGCGGGAATCGAGACAGCGGCCAAGTGGTATAAACCAGCCAGAGCAATTCGCGACCTTTCGTCATCTCGGCGCTATACTATTGCCTACAGCGAGAGAAGGCCGGAGGTCCACATGGAGTCGCTCTACAGAAAATATCGTCCACAGACCTTTGACGACGTGGTGGGTCAGCAGCATGTGGTGGCTACGCTGCAGCGGGCGGTTCTCGAGGGCCGCACAAGCCACGCATATTTGTTTTGTGGGCCGCGCGGTACGGGAAAGACCACTATGGCGCGGCTTTTGGCCAAAGCGCTCATGTGCGAGCAGGGTGCCGGGCATCTTCCCGATGGCACATGCGATCAGTGCAAGCTCATCGCGGCGGGCGAGCACCCAGACGTGTACGAGCTCGACGCCGCCTCTCGTACGGGCGTCGACAGCGTTCGAGAGGAAATCATAAACAGCGTGAGCTACGCTCCGACGCAGGGTAGCTACAAGGTGTACATCATCGACGAGGTTCACATGCTCACGACGGCAGCGTTCAACGCGCTGCTCAAGACGCTCGAGGAGCCGCCCAGCCATGTGGTCTTTGTGCTGTGCACTACCGACCCGCAGAAGATTCCCGCCACGATTCTCTCGCGCGTCCAGCGTTTTGACTTCAGGCCTATCGGGAACGACGACATTCACGAGCACCTGGTTCGTGTCTGTACCCAAGAGGGATTTACCTATGAGGACGCCGCCCTTGAACTCGTGACGACGAACGCACGTGGCGGCATGCGCGATGCGCTATCTACCCTGGAGCAGCTTTCGGTCTTTGGCGGGGGCGTCATCGGGCTGGAAGCGGCGCAGGACCTCTTGGGTGCCGTATCGGGAATGGCGCTGGAGCATGTGGTGGATGCGATTGCCGCTCGCGATGTGGCGGGGCTGTTTGTGCAGGTGGGCGAGCTGGTGGATGCCGGCAGGGACCTGCTGCAGTTCACGCGAGAGCTTGCGGCGCGCATGCGAGACATCTACGTGGTGGCAGTGGTGGGACAGCGTGCATCTGCCTTGAGTCTTTCCACCGACGTCCAACGTTTGCAGATGGAGGCACGCGCCTTCGGCACACCCGACCGGCTGTCCCGCATTCTCGCCTTGCTGGGGGATGTTTCGCGCGAGATGAGCACTGCGCCAAACCAGCGACTCGTCTTGGAGATTGCCTTCACGCGCATGGCGCGACCCGAGTCGGATCTCACGATTGAATCATTGGCCGAGAGAGTCGGCGAGCTTGAGATGAAGCTGGCTGGACAGACGACGTTGCCACGCGCGCAGCGGGCAGCCCATCAAGCGGAGGCCCCTGCATCGCAAACCGGAGTGCCGGCATCTCATGTGCCCGGGCAAGCCCTACCGGCAGATGCGACCGCCCGACCGCAGCCCTTGTCGACGTCTCACGAGCCACGGGGTCCGCAGCAGGCAGAGGCGTCGAATCAGCGCCTTCAGTCGGCGTCGACGCTTCGGCACACAACAAGTGCCCAGGACGTGCCAAGGTCTCAGCATGGCCAGCGCCCACAGCAGACCGCGCGGGTGTCCCAGTCGTCCCAAACGCAGTACGTGCGGCCCGAACAGCCTGTTCAGGGAATGCGAACGGTGCAACCGACCGCGCAGGTGAATCCGACGGCTGTGGCCGCCACGGTGCCAGCCCAAGCCGACGCCTGGCAGGCCCAAGTCCGCCCTGCCGCGCAGCAAGCCTCTCGCGCGAGTGCTTCCATGTCGGCTCGACAGCGCCCGCAGACATCCGCGGAGCGTTCCGTGCCGCAGCCCGCCGCATCGGGCACGGCTTCACGAGCCATTACTGATCCCGGCGAACTTCAGCGCTCGTGGCGCCGGATCGTCTCGGAGCAGGGTTCCTCCTTTGCGTTGAGGATGCTCGAGCGTCCCGATGTGAAATCGACGGTGGAGCGCATGGTCGCGGAGGTCTTTGGGCCGCGCGCCATCACGTACAGGGAAGGGATTGGCGAGGATTTGCAGATACCCGCCCAGCGTAGGGGGGCGCAGGGCTCGCGTTCTGCCACTTCATCGACTCGTTCGTCGCAGCCAGATCGCGCTTCGGCGCACCCGGCGTACGGCCCAGCCCCTTCAGTGTCCGCGCAGGATGCAGGGCCGGCTGCACGGCCTGCGCAAGGCACTTGGCAGGCTGCGACGTCCGCCCAGCAAATGCCCGCTTCCGCGCCAGACTATCCCATGCCATGGGATGCGCCCATGCAATCACCTGCGGTGCCGCCCGAAGAGCCGTATTACGAACAAGTTCCGTACGAGGACCTCGGCGGCTTTGCAGAAGAGGACGAGCCTCCCTTCGAGCCGGGGTCATCGTCCGTTTCCGCACAGCCATCGGCTGCGTCTGGTCCTGTGCCCGCACCGCGTGGCCACGGGGCGCCAGCCTCATTTGCCAGCTCGCAAG
>CACXZL010000023.1 GCA_902772085.1 uncultured Coriobacteriaceae bacterium
GACGGCGAAATCCATCTTAATATCGTATCTTTGCCTTGACATTGCAAAACAAGCAGCGACTCAAGACAAATAACAGATGGCGTTATACTAAGCAACATTTGAGGATGATGCCATTCAGGCTTTCTATGACGAGGTGAGCAGGAAGCCCCTGAGGTTCGTCCTCTCCGAGAGTGCCTGCGAGCTCCTCGCCCTGCCTGTTATCACAACGGAGTAAGCTGGGACGAAAAACCCTGTTCCACCCCGGTCCGTGCCTGCTATGCTTTGGGAGCTGCGTAGTCGAGCGTGAACGCAACGTAGTTGCCAAGGAGGTTCAAGGTCTCGACCGAGGCGATCGCGGCACCGTGGACGTCGGACTCGTTGCCGGAGTCTTCGACGTCGGAGGTCACGTCCGCACCGCTCTTGTCCTTGAAGGTCGCGCTGTAGCCGGCGCTCTTTGCCGCGGCCAAGCCCTCATCGGCGGTCTTGCCCTTGCAGTCTTCGAGCGACTTCTTTGCTTGCTCGAACGCCTCCTGCTTCGCCTTCGCCTCCGCGGCCCTTCTCTCGTCGTCCGCCTTCATGGCGGCATCCACGTCGGCGTACTCCTTGGCGATCTGTGCGAGGCCGGCGTTCAGCTGCGCCTCGACGACGCCGAGTCCCTCAGTCGCCAGTTTGGACGAGAAGGAGACCTTTGGAAGCGCGTGGTTCTTCACCTCGAGCTCTCCCTCGTAGGAGATGTCGCAGGTGTCCCAAGAGAACAGCCTCTCTTTGGACAGGTTTGCCCTGGCCTCTCCGTAGCCCTCGGTCTCGGCGACGATCTTGGGCATGTTTTGCGCGCCAAGGGAGCTGTCGGTCTTGTTTGTGACCGAACCAGTGAGTTTGAAGGTGGCGTACTGGCCGCCCAAGAGTCCCTCGCGGCCGGCGCACGTCACCCGCATGTCGGTAAAGGCGAGGTCGGAGGTTCCCAGAACCGCCTCGCGCCTCTTCATGTAGTAAAGCCTCGCCAGAACGGAGGCGCAGGCTATGGCGGCAACGCCTATGGCCAAGACACGTTTTTTCATGGATTCCTCCAGTCAATCGCTGAAAACACATAGGGCCAATTCTAGCACGTGGGGACCGTCATGAAAGAGGGCTCAGCGTCTCCTAACAAAGAAGATCGCTGCAGTGGCGCCGATGACGGCAACGAGGAGGGCGGCAACGCCGAGCATCCCGACGCCGCTGCCGCTGGCAGAAGCGGCGGTGTTTACCACGAGTACGCCGCCGTTTGTCATGGGCTGCTCCTCGGGCTTGCGTGCCGACTCCGGTTCGGGATCCACCACGATGGCTGGCTCGGTCTCAATTGCCGCTGGAGTCTCCACCCACGCCCTGGCCCGGACATACATGGCGGGACTGCCCTCGCAGGTCGCATGCCAAGGATACACGTCGCGCGCGAGGATGCCCCTCGCGCTGGGGCCCGTGATAGTGATCTCGCCTTCGACGTTGCTGTGACGCGAGCCGGGATTGTTGTCCTCCATCATGTCGGTGTTTTTGTAGGCGCGGTCGTGGACGGTCACGACGAGCGGGGCACTGAGCTTCTCGAAGCCCTCCGGGGGGCTCTGCTCCACGAGCACGTACGTGCCTGCCTCGATGCCTCGCACGTTGATGGCTTCGTTCGCTGAGGTGGCGAGGCTCGTGGTCGCGCTGGCTTTGCGCGAGGTCGTGACGTCACCTATGACCGTTACCGTGTCGGTGGAGTCGCTTCCGCCTTGCTCCGCACCCGATCCGTGGGTCGCGCTCTCGTGCTGGTCGGTGGTGCCGCCATCGCCCTGTGCCAGACTGGCGCCTTCGTCCTTGAGGTACGTGTACGTCGAGCCGACCTGAGAGAACCGCAGGGGCTCATCCGCCCGGTAGTAATAGGTCTTGTTCGTGCCGTTCACGCTTGCGACGTAGGCGACGGCTCCGTCCTCCTTCCCGCCCAGCTCGCGGTACAGCGAAAACGTCGCGCCGCCGAGTAACGGGTACTTCGTCTCGTCGTCAGACGTGGTGGCCCCCGCCACGTCAAACTGGTACGAGGAGATCTCCGCGCGGGCCCATGTGGTATGGGACTTGTTTCCGTAGGTGAGGACGGCGCTGTTTGTGTTGCGGTTGTTTCCGTCGGTGTCGGTGTGGGTCTGAATGGGTAGCTTTGCGGCGCCGTTGCCCGTCGTGTCCATCACAGCGGAGAGGTCTTTGGCCGTCTCGACCTGCTCGACGGGCTTGTCGGAGTCGTAGATGACCGCGTCGTCGTTCACCCGCGCCCAATACGTCACGACGATGCGATCCCAGTCGGTGACGTCCACGGTCCTCACGCCGCCGGTTGCCCCGCCCGCATCGGATCCGGCGCTGGTCCCGCCGCCCGTGCCAGCCCCGCCTGTTGCCCCGCCGGCCGCGTATGCAAACGTCATCTTCTGCGATCCCGCGTCGGCGGTCTCCCTGCTGACGTCGCGAAACTCCACCTCGAAGTCGCACCCGTCGCGTGGTCCATCCTTGCCGTCGCTCGGTTTGTGAAACACCCAGTTGGTCTTGTCTTCGATCCGGTTGGGGATGTCGTAGGTCGCGTCTGCCGCGCGGCTGTAGAGGTAGACGCGCGGGCTGTAGTCGAAGCCGCCGTCCACGCGCAGGCCCTCGACGTCGTAGAGCCGCGACCGTTCGGACGATGCCGCGTCGTCCACGAGCGTGAGGCCGCTCTCCATCACGTGATGCAGTCGGTAGTCCGTGACGCCCTGCGTCGCGATGATGACCGTCTTGTACTGCACGAGGTCGCCGACGTTTGCGCTCATGCGATACGTCCATGTGCGTGGATGGTCCTCGGACCAGATGAGGTCGTTGCGCTCATCTTCGCTGAGCTGCGCATACGGCAGTCGACTCGCCTGCGTGCCCTTCGCGCGAGCCTGCACAAAGAGCTCCGGTTGCTCGTTGCGGTCGTACACCAGCGCGGTCGCGCCGTCGTGACTGAGCGAGGCGATCGCTCCGGTGGTCGTGCCCAGCAAATAGTACCCCAGTGGCACGCCGTCCACGTAGGCGTTGTCGCCCGAGTACTGGTACACGTCCGTACCAGCGCTCGTGTCTTCGACATCCCTACCGCTTGTCTCGCGACCGACAGCGAGGTAGCGACCCTGCTCGCGCGCAAGGTTCAGCCCGCTGGCGTATGCGGTGGCGGCCTGCACGAAGCGCTGAACCATCTGCGCCTCGGCCGTGGCGGTCGCACTTTCCTCGGCAGTTGCGTTCACGTCGAGGTTTGCGCCGACGAACTTGGTCGTGTCCACCTCGGGAGCCATCGCGAACTTGCGGTCCGCGACGACCACGTGGTAGCCGCCGGTCTTGTCGATGGTCGCCGCCTGGGCATCGATGACGAAGTACGCTGCCGAGCGCTTTGCCTGGTCGCGCTCGGTGGAGAGCACGGCGTAGGGGGTGAGGCTGTGGTTCCCGTCGGGGCCGTAGGTGGTGAGGAACGTCCACCAGGGGTTCGGCATGGTGCCCTCGCCCGCAGGCAGGCTCTCACGGATGACGTAGTCGTACTCGTCGCTTTGGCGAGACTCGCCATCTGTGGATAAGCCAAGGTCGCTCGTCGCGCCGATGCTCGCACGGCTCTCGCCGTCATCGTACAGCACGAGATCGAACATGCGGTAGACTTCGAAGGACTGACCTTCCTTCGAGTATCTGATCTGGATCTTTCCGCGGGCGCTTGCGTCCGTGCTCGACGTGGCCGCAAGCGCGCCGCCGGGCAGGGCGAGGGTCGCGCACAGCGCGGTGGCCAGCACATATACGAGCGCTTGGGTGAGCATGGCCCATACGGGGACGTTGCGGCCGTGACTCAGCTCTCTCTCAATCATGGCGAAGCGCCTTTCTGTCTTGGGTAACCCGGCTATGATATCCGATAATCGCCAAGCCGTGTTTACTAATGCGTGCCGTGTTTGACCTGTCCAAGCGCGTATACTGGAGCCAAGCGTATATCGAGAAAGGAGTAGGCCATGGCACACGAACATCTCATCAAAGGAACGGGGCCGCTTCTTGACGCGCAAGGCCGCCTGCGCGAGCCCGGCTATGCGTTCCGTCCGCCGTTCACATACAGTCACGACCACATCGCCGCCTCCCCCTTGCGCATCAAGGACTGGGATTATTACCTGGTGAACGACGACGACTTCGCCGTGGCGCTCACGTTCTCGGACCTCGGCTACATCGGGCTCGTGTCTGCGAGCGTGATCGACTTTTCGCGTCGCTTGTACCGGACGACAAGCGAGCTCGTGCCTCTGCCCCTCGGTCGGATGGGCGTGCCCGCGAGTTCCGACGAAGGCGACATTCTCTGGGAAAACGAGCGCGTGCGCGTGGAGTTTCGCCACGTCACGGTCGGCCGTCGCCTCTCGTTTCACATGAAGAAGTTTTACGGGGAGGACGATCTCGACGTGGAGCTCCTGCTCGACCGCGCGCCTCGCGATTCCATGGTGATCTGCACGCCGTGGGCGAAGAATGAGAAGGCGTTCTACTACAACCGCAAGGTGCTGGGGATGCGCGCTCGTGGGGCGTTCCGCCGTGGCGGCGAGCTGCACGAGTTTCGCGGGGATTCTTCGCTCGGCTTGCTCGACTGGGGCCGCGGCGTGTGGACCTACGACAACGTGTGGTACTGGGCGGCGGCGCAAGGCTGGCAGGACGGTCACGTGGTGGCGCTGAACTTGGGTTACGGCTTCGGTGACACGTCGGCCGCCAGCGAAAACATGGCGTTTGTGGATGGCGTGGCCCACAAGCTCGGTCGCGTCGACTTCGGCATCCCCACATACCAAGATGCCACCTACCGCTACCTCGAGCCCTGGCACATGACCGACGACGAGGGTCGGCTCGACCTCGCCTTTGCTCCGGAGATCGACCGCGTCGACGACATAGACGTGGCGGGAATCGTCTCGTCCCAGCAACATCAGGTGTTTGGCAAGCTCACCGGCTCGGTGACGCTCGACGACGGACGCGTGCTCGAGTTGCGTGACCTGCGCTGCGCCGCCGAGCACATCCACAACCGCTACTGAGGGGCGAAGGCGGGCGGAGCGATGGGGGATAGCGCCCGATGACAGGCGCCCACGGCATCTCTATCAATTCGACACGGCGCCGAGCGCAAAGAAAGGGGGTCTTTGGCTAGGGCTTGTTCTGACACAATTGGCAGTGGCGCGGTGTGGCCGAAAGTCCACCACGCAATCATCCGCCACGCAATGAAAGGACGGTTTGCCATGAAGCAGCTATCCCAGCCAGCCCCTCGTCCCAAGGTGGTCACCATCTCCCCACCGCCCACGTCCGCCCGGCGCCTTCGCGTCGCCGGCTACTGTCGCATCTCCACGCTCATGGAGTCCCAAGACACCTCCATCGCCAGCCAGCGTGCCCATTATCTCCGCGTCATCGAGTCAAACCCCGGCTGGGAGTTGGTGGACATCTACTGGGAGCGCGGAGTGAGCGGCACCAAGGCCACGTCACGCCCAGAACTCCAGAGGCTCATTGCCGACTGCAAGGCCGGTCGTATCGACATGATCCTCACCAAGTCCATCTCGCGCTTCTCCCGCAGCACGTCCGACTGCCTCGGCTTGGTACGTACTCTCACGAGCCTTGGCGTCGTGATACGGTTCGACAAGGAAAACATCCAGACCGACCGCATGGAATCCGAGCTCCTCTTGACGATACTCACGGCGCTCGCCCAAGACGAGGTGCGCTCCATCTCGCAAAACATGAAGTGGGGCATACGAAAGCGATTCGAGGCCGGAACGTACCGGCCGGCGCGCGTACCCTACGGCTACCGGCGCAAAGACAAGACGTTTACGCTGTGTCCTGCGGAAGCCAAAGTGGTCCGCAGGATTTTTTATGCGCTGCTCGAGGGCCGCGGCGCAGACTCGATCGCCGCGGAGCTCAACGCCCAGCGCGTCCCCACATGGACGAAGGCGCACGGCGGGCCGAAGGGCTTCTGGCGCACCTCGACCATCCGCGACATCGTAGGCAATCCGTTCTATACCGGCGACATGATCTACCAGCGCACCTACGTGGACGACGAGTACCGCCAACGCAGAAATCGCGGGGCGCACGACTTGTACCTGCACGAGTCGAGCCATCCCGCCATCGTGGACCACGATACGTACGTCAAGGCAAACTATATGATCTGGCGCCACGAGACGGAGGGCAGGCGCCACGACAAGGAGCGCCGTTCTCGCGCGACGCGCTATCCCTTTTCCGGCAAGCTCGTCTGCGGGTTTTGCGGTGCCACGATGTATCGCGGCGGCGTTCGCGCGGTCTACCTCTGTCACAACCATCACGTCCGTGCGAGCTGTTCCATGCCACCGGCATACGAGGAGGCGGTGCAAAACGCCTTCACCACGTTGCTCAACAAGCTCTTCTACGGCGAACAAACCCTGCGGCTCCTGAGTGACTACGCGTCGGCCGTGCGTCGCGAGGAGACCGAGGAAGTCGAGGCCGAGAGGCGCTCCATCGCCGCCCGACTCGCCGATGTGGAGCGCAAGCGGGAAGCCCTTCTGTGCCGCATGCTGGCCGAGCCGAGCGGCGTGGAGCTGCGACAGCAAAAGCTCGCGCTTGAGGCACGGGCTCGAGCTCTGCAAGAGCGGAGGGCCTTGCTCGTGACCCATGCGACACAGGCGGAGGAGGCTGTGAAGTTGCGCAACGCGTTGGAGGCCCGCGGTATCCTATGGGACTATTGCGCTGGCGACGGGCGCTTGTTTGCCATCTTCGTGCGTCGCGCCGTGGTCTGGTCGCGCGAACGCGTCGAGTTTCAGCTCACGTGTGGCCTTGTGCTGAGCGAGGCGGTGACCTTCGCATCATGACTCCATACGGATATCGCATCCACGACGCGCGTGCGGAGGTGGACGTGGACGCACGAGCTCGGCTCTTGATGCTGTACACGGCGTTTGTGGCGGGAGAGACGCTCAAGAACTGCGTGGCCTTGTCGGGCATTCCGCGGTCCGTGCCGACGTGCAAGCGCATGCTCGCAAACAAGACCTATCTGGGGACGGACTTCTATCCGACGCTGCTTGACGAGGTCTTGTTTCACAAGGTCCAGGACGAGCTGCGCCGTCGCGACGAGGCACGCAAACCCCGCGCGTGCGGACGCTATCTCAAGTGCGCGGCGGTGCGCAGGGAGTTTCAGCTCGCTCCAGAGCCGCCGCATCCGCGGTCGAGAAAGCCCCGCACGCCGCAGGAGATGGCCGCGCTGCAGTTTGCGCGCATCATCTCCGCATGATGAGCCCAGCGCGGTGGCGTTCATCAAAGATTCGCCATACATTCCAGCGCGTCAGGACGAGCGGAAGAGACGGACCCAGAGAAGCGGCGAGCGTGCGGCGAAGGGAAGCGAACCTGCGTGCGCGCAGTCCCGTCCGTATCCTTGGCCCTTCTTTGAGGGCAGGACATGCATATGCCGTCCCAGCCGCGAGAGCGTGCGCGTCCGGTGCCATCGTGTCCGCCCGGTCCCACCCATACCAGCCAGCACTTACACAAGAAAAGCAATTATTGAAGAAGGAGATTCATCATGGCCGTACAAGTTATAGCGGCGACCAGTGCGAAGGCCACCGGCCCCAGCAAGCCGCTCCGCACGGCGGCGTATTGCCGCGTGAGTACCGACACGGACGAGCAAGAGACCAGCTACGAGGCACAGCGCACGCACTATCTCACACGCATCACGGAAGACCCTGCGCTTGAGCTCGCGGGCATCTTTGCCGACGAAGGCATCACGGGCACCCAAGCCCGCAAACGCCCCGAGTTTCTTCGCATGATCGCGGAGTGCGAGGCGGGCAACGTGGACCTCGTCATTACCAAGTCCATCTCGCGCTTTGCACGAAACACGCTCGACTGCCTCAACTACATCCGCAAGCTCAAGGCGCTCGGCATCCCGATCATCTTTGAGAAGGAATCCATAAACACGATGGAGTCGTCGGGGGAGGTGCTCATCACCATCCTCGCGAGCATCGCGCAACAGGAGTCGGCCTCCATCAGCGCAAACGTGCGCATGGGCATAGAGTTTGGGTTCCAAGAGGGGCGCGGCCGGCTGAACTACTCCACGTTTCTCGGTTATCGGCGCGGTGCCACGCCCAGCTCGTACGTCATCGTGCCCGACGAGGCACGCGTGGTGCGGCGCATCTACCGGGAGTTTCTGGAGGGGTACAGTCCATACATGATCGCCCGGTGGCTCGAGGCAGGGAAGGTGCCGGCGCCGGCGGGCGGGTCCACGTGGTATGCGTCTACCGTGCGAAGCATCCTGCGCAACGAGAAATACTGCGGCGACCTTCTCATGCAAAAGTACTACACCGTGGACTTTCTCACCCATAAGACCGTGAAGAACGAGGGCCAGCGACCGCAGTACTTCGTGGAGAACGACCACGAGCCCATCGTGCCCAAGGATGTGTATCGTCAGGTGCAGGGCGAGTTGCGACGTCGGGCCAAGCTTGCGAGCGACCCGAGCAAGCTGCGCTACGGGGCGAGGCTTGCTCTGAACGGTCGGCTCGTATGCGGGAAGTGCGGCCGCACGCTCAAGCGCTACGTGAAGCCGAGCCGCCATCTCACGGACTGGCGCTGCCGTGGTCGTGCGCTCGTGAAGAAGAGCGACGTGAGGGAGCAGCCAGGCAGCCGATGCGACTGCAGGATTGTGAGGGAGCGGGCCGTGTGGGGAGCGGTGGTGCGCGCGTTCAACCGGCTGCCTGGCGAGCGGGACCATATCGTGGTGATGGCGCATGAGCTGGCCGTGAGTGAGTTGGGACGCATCGATGCCTTACTGACGCGAGAACGAGGGCAGGCGGAGCGACTGCAAGGGCGATTCGATGAGGTGGGGGGATCCGAGCGAATGGAATCTCCAGAGGCTGGCTTCCTGCATGCCGAGCTCGCGGAGACGCAGGATCGCATAAACGCCCTCTACGCCGAGCGGGCTGAATGCGCAAACAAAGCCGTCAAGGCACAGCTGTTATTGGAGCTCGTGAACCAGATGACGGGTGTGACGGGTGCGGAGGAGGCTACGTCCGAGTCCGATCCGGCGTGCTATGACTACGAGGACTTCTTTCTGAGAACGCGCAAACCCCTGCCGCGTCATACGTTCAGCGCGTCGGGCAAGCTGGTCGCATTCAATAATGACTTTGTTATCCGCTACGTAGACCATATCGTCGTGCATGAAGATGTCTACGAGGTCCACTTCAAACCGTCCCTGGTCATCACGGTGGCATGAGACTTCATGTGCGCGTCCGCGGCTTCTTCTGAGCAGGCCACCGTCACGCATGTTTCGAAGATGAGTGATGCGACGCTTTCTCGTGCACGGTTTTGCGATGAAGCGCGCGTTGTCTGCCGTGGGGACGCATCGCCTCGCCCGCAAGGACGGGCGTGGAGAAGCTCTTCTTACCGGGCGTATGCCTGGAACGGCTGGTAAAGAACATGGTGGGATTAGCGCCGAACCTCCGAAGATGCCACCCCAGTTGCTGAAACGATAGGTAAAGGGGCATGGCAAGAATGCGGCTCGGGATAATGTCATAATGGTGGTGGAGCCACCCCGCCAGGCCGACCGAGGGCCGCGTCACGCCAGGTTCTAGTCAGGTACGGCGAGAGGCTGTATTTTTTACTCCCACTCACTTCGAAAACGGCCTTCGGGTTTGAAATTCTGGGCGAGTTTTCCCGTACGGGCGGTATGGTGCCCTCCGTTTGCGCAGGTAGGAGAACCGTCTATGAGACCCCGTTTTTTTCGAGTCGAATAATCCAAACCCGAAGGCCGTTTTCGAAGTGAGTGAGGACAAAAAATCCACGATTGTGCGTGAGCTCCGTCAAACGCCGCTCCAAACGCCGCTTCCTGCGAAATGCAAGCGCATTGTATGTCTGGTGGCTTGTGCATGAAGGGCGATGCCGGTAGATCCACTTTCTTTGACATGAGCATTGGAACTGGTAAGGCCGACCCCTCGCAGGAAAAGGGGCCGGCCTTGCTTTCTCGTCCTCTCGATTCGATTGCTTATGCTTCTATTGATTCGGCAGGAGTTTCTGCTGGGGTCTCGACAGGCTTCTCGGCAACTTTTTCGTCAACGGCCTGCTCGGTGCCGGGGATGGGGTCGCCCTCTTTGTCAAGCAAGGTGCGTATGCCGTTGTGGACGTAATCCCCGTTGATGATCCCGCCACCGATTGCGTCGACGTTCACCGTGTAGTGCACGTCTCCCAGGTCGAGCTCCACGGTGTAGTACACGGTGCCGCCTCCATTGACCTGCTTTGCCGAAACGTTCTTTGCCTCGCCCTTGGCTTGGCCACCTGCGCCTACGTACTTGCTTGCCTTGGCGATGCATTGCTCTTTGGTAAGTTTTGCCTTCATCTCTTTGGCGCTGATGTTTTCGGAAGAGGTCGTCTCGGCCTGCTTAACCTCAGGGGCGGGAGTTTCGGTCTGCTTGGGTGCGGGGGCCTCCACCGGTTTCGGGGCAGGGACCTCGGCCTTCTTGGGGGCGGAAAGCTCTACCACCTTGCTTGCGGGAGCTTGCTTTGGAGTTGCCTTGGCCTCGGTTTTCTTGGCTTCAGCCTTCTTGGGCTCCGCTTTCTTTGCTGGAGCGGCCGGGGTCGTCTGCTTGGCGGCGGGCTTGGGAGCGCTTTGCTTGGGAGCATTGCTGCTGGTGGATTTCTTTGGGGAGGAAGCGGGCGCCTTTGCCGGGGAAGAGGGCTTGCTGGCGTTCTTGGTGTCGGCTTTCTTGTCAGACGCCTTCTTGGTCTCGGCTTTCTTTGATTCGGACTTCTTGGTCTCCGCCTTCTGCGCGTCAGATTTCTTTGGCTCTGCCTTCTTGGCGTCGTTCTTCTGGACGGATGCCTGCTGGGTCTCGGCCTTTGGGGCGCTTGCAACCGCCTCGATCCTTGTCTGGCTGGCCGACCGACCCAGGCCGGCTGCGCACACTGCTCCGACTCCACCGATTGCGAGCACACCGGCAAGTGCCAGGGCTACGATGCGACGACTGTTCCTCTGCTTGATGGTCTTGTTTGCGTTCTGATTGGTGTTGTTTGCCTGCTTGGTCATTTTGGATACCTTCCATTTCTGTGTATTGGCGGTTTTCTCCGCTCGTGGTTTCTTTGTTTGGAGTGTCTTTTGCTCCCTTTGCCTATGTATACGCATGGGAAGAAGGTGCGTCCCAAAGATTTTTGTATCGAACCGTACCCGTACGTCCCCGGTGGGGTCTGAGCCTCCCACGAGAGCCGGTTCCTGTGGTCACGCATGTGAGCAGCTCGCACTTGCCTCCTATGCGCGGCGAAAAACGTTCGAACGGCTTTGGGAGGAAAGCGGGGTGGTGGATTGTTCGGGAACCGCTCGCCGATTCCCCGGCCGGATCGACGGGCCATCAACTCCCGAAAGCCGAGGGCGACGGGGTGGTGTGGCGCCGGCACGTCGCAGTTTGGCATGAACAAAGCCGACCTCCGTTGGAAGGCCGGCTTTGCTCGAATCGGATGTGTGTTGGGCAAGGGTTTTGGCGTCTGCGCTATCTCATGTTGCTCCTATGCCTCTTGCTCGGTTCCCTCTATGGGGTTGCCCTCCCTGTCGAGCAGGGTGCGGGTGCCGGCGTGGACCTGGTCGGAACCAATGATGTCGCCGTCAATGGCGTCTACCTGGACGCAATAGTGCACGTCGCCAAGGTCGAGTTCCACGGCGTAGTACACGGTGCCACCACCGACCACCTTCTTGGCAGTCACGTTCTTTGCCTCGCCCTTGGCCTGGCCGCCCGCGCCTACGTGTGCGCATGCCTTGGCGATGCAGTCCTCGCGGGAGATCTTTGCCTCGAGGCCGGTGCTGTCGGTATCGGCAGTGGGGGCTTTGGTTTCAGCCTGCTTGGTGGCTGCCGGTGCGGCCTGCTTGGCTGCGGGCTTGACGGCCTCAGCCTGCTTGGTGGCTGCCGGTGCGGCCTGCTTGGTGGCTTCGGCCTGCTTAGCGGCGGGCTTGACGGCTTCGGCCTGTTTGGCCTCGGCGGCCTTCTTCGTCTCCGTGGCCTTCTTCGCTTCGGCCTTCTTGGTCTTGGCGACCTTCTGCGTCGACGCGGCCTTGGTGACTGGCCTTGTCGTTACGGTCTGCGCCGCGACCGGCGCTTGGTTGGGAGCCTTCCCAAGTCCTGCTGCGCACACCGCGCCGGCAACACCACCGACGGCGAGCACGCCCGCGAGCGCAATTGCCACGATGCGGCCTCTCATGCCGTTGTTCCTGCTTGCGTACTGGTTCATGTGACGTGCGTCGTTGTTCGTCTTGGTCATTTCAAACACCCTTTCATGTTTGTGGCGGCTTTTGTGCCGCGATTCTTTGTCTTCTTGGCGTTTCTTGCGCCCTCTGCCTATGTATACGCAGGGGCCGGTGGCGTGTCCCCAACTTCTTTGGGAATTTTTCTAGACCACTGCTTGCGGACCACCATTGACCGTGTATCGCCCGTGCTGGTCATGACCTAGCAAAACGATTGGGAAATGCTTGCGGGCGGGCGCATGAGGCCATGCCGCAAGGCTCATCGCATGGCCGCGGCCCATGGATTTGGCCTCACACGTCTCCTTCGTGGCAAGCATGTTGACGTCTCGCCGCGGCAAATCGCGCCGGCAACTGAGGTCTCAGCTCTTCGCGATGCTCTGCCAGTCGATGGCGGCGGCCACGTCCTCGGGGCTATCTGAAAAGTCCTTCCGCACCCACTCGTCTATGAGCCCCACCACGCCGTAGAGAAAGAACTAACGAAGGTATTCCAGCCCGTCGTCCGGACGGCGTAGTTTGTCTGAAATTCGGCTTGAGGCTTCAAGAACGGCGGATCTCATGCCCGACGCGTAGAGCAGCAAGATGACATCGCGCTCTCCATAGACGTAACGCAAGAATGGCAACGGATGCAAAAATACGGCGAGCATTACGTGCTGCCGCTCAGCCATGACGAGGTGGTGCATGGCAAGGCCACCATCGCCCAGAAGATGGCTGCCGGCGATGTGTCGAGCAAGCACACCCGGGCAAGATGCTCAACTTCATGGGCTACGAGGTCGCTCAGCTGCGTGAATGGGACGAACGGCGCGAGCAGGACTGGTTCCTGCGTGACTATCCCGCCCACGACTCGTTCTTCCGCTTCTGTTGTGAGCTCAACAAGGTCTATCGCGAAACGCCGGCGCTGTGGGAGCTTGACTACGACGAGAAGGGATTCAGCTGGCTTGAGGCAGACGATACAGAGAACGTCACGTACGCCTTTTTGCGGAATGCAGAGGACGGAAGCTGTGTGGTGTGCGCGCTCAACCTCTCGGGTGAGTCTGCGAAATGTGGGCTGAGCGTACCGGGAGCGATCTCTGCCGAGGTGCTGCTCCATTCGGATTGGGAGCGCTTTGGCGGTGACACTCCAGAAGATGAAGATGGGCTGGTCGTGAAGGCGGGAATGGTTGCCCTTGAACTGCCCGCCTGCTCTGCCGTTCTGGCGTCGCTGACAAGGGCTGACAAGAGAGCGTGAGATGCCCTTGGGGGCTGACGTTTGGCAGGGAACAAACTCGGCTAGTGAGAGGTATTGCACGCAACGTGCAACGGGGTTTCGTGGAATTTAATAACAAGTGACAAAGGCGCTGGCCCTCCCATGTGGGAGAAGCCAGCGCCGCTGTATTATGGAACTGTGTTTGCTCGTTTTCCTATGCCTCCTGTTCGGTTCCCTCGACGGGGTTGGCCTGCTTGTCGAGCAGCACGCGCTTGCCGGCATGGACCTGGTCGGCGCTTATGATGCTGCCATCGATGGCGTCCACCTGGACCGAGTAGTGCACGTCGCCCAGATCGAGCTCCACCACGTAGTACACGGTGCCGCCGCCAGTGACCTGCTTTGCGGTGACGTTCTTGGCGGGGCCTTTGGCCTGGCCGCCGGCGCCTACATGCGCGCATGCCTTCTTAATGCACTCGTCGCGGGAGATCTGCGCCTGGAGGCCGTTGCCCTTGTTGGCGTTGGTTTTTGCGGCATCGGCCTGCTTGGCGCCTTCGGTCTTGGCCTTCTCGGACTTGGCCTCTTCGGGCTTAGTCTCTTCGGCCTTGGGAGCCTCGGCCTTGGGTGCCTCGGGCTTTGCCTCTTCTACTTTTTTCGTTTCGGTTGGGGTTGCGGGCGTTGCGGAGTTGGCTTTCTTGACGGTCTGAACGTCGTCGGCGGGCTGCTCGGTGCCTTCCACAGGGTTGCCCTGCTCGTCGAGCAAGGTGCGGGTGCCGGCATGGACCTGGTCGGCGGAGATCACGCCGCCGTCAATGGCGTCCACCTGGACCGCGTAGTGCACGTCGCCCAGATCGAGCTCCACCACGTAGTACACGGTGCCGCCGCCGGTGACCTGTCTGGCCGTGACGTTCAGGGCAGGACCCTTGGCCTGACCGCCAGCGCCGACGTGCGCGCAGGCCTTGCGAATGCACTCCTCACGGGAGATTTTTGCCTGGAGGCCGCAGTCGCTCTTGGCCTCGGCCTGCTTGGGGGCTTGCTTCTGGACCTGCTGGGCGGCGGACTTGGTCGCCGACTTTGCGGCGGGCTTGGCCTCCGCCTTCTTCGTGGCTGGCTTGGCTTCGGCCTTCTTCGTGGTGGGTTTGGATGCCGGCTTGGCCTCTGCCGTTTTGGCCGCCGGTTTTGCGGCGGGCTTTTCTTCGGTCTTCTTTGCCGTCTGCTTGGCGGCGGGCTTGGCTTCGGCCTTCTTCACTGCGGGCTTGGCGACTTCCTTTTTTGCCTCGGCCTTCTTTGCGCTGCTCTTTTCCGTCGGCTTGGTCTCGGACTTCTTGGTTGCGGAAGCCTTCTTTGTCTCGGCCTTTCCCGTCTCGGGCTTAGCCTCCGACTGCTTCGCCGCCGCGGTCTTCGTGGCGCTGGTCGTACCCGCAACTTGTGCGAGTACTCCGGCGAGGGCGACAGCTACGATGAGGCCCTTGTTGCTCTTCCTTGCGGTCTGCTTCATGTGCTTGGCGTTTGCGTTCATCTTGGTCATTTTGGACACCGTCCGTTCTTTCTCGTCGAGCGGCTTTCCGTCGCCGCATTCGTTTACGTCTTCCGGGCCGCTTCCTTGCGCCCTCTGCCCATGTATACGCAGACCCTGCAGGCATGTCCCAAAGTTCTTCGGGAATTACTGAAGCTTTTGCTAGGTTGCCGCTGGCCTTAATCGAATCAAATGGACATGAGACCGTCCTCGCGTAGGTTGCGCGGTGCGTTCGCGGTGGTCGCAAAGCCCTCCGCATCGCTTTGTCTGCGCATTGATCGACAATGTGATCGTGGAGTCATTGGGCGGCCGAT